>JAFADM010000047.1 GCA_023424865.1 Bacillota bacterium
CGCAAGGCCTTAAGCTTTGCCATAGACAGAGGTGCTATTGTTCAGGCTATCTCAGCTCCGGGTACAACTGTTGCCGACAGAATGATTGACCCTACCATTATGCTTGACGGTACTTCCGTTGCAGGGCAGTATCCCAATACAACAGGCATTCCCGTTAACGGTGATGTGGATAAAGCCAAGGAATACTTAAATGCAGCCCTTGCCGAGCTGGGACTGACCTCTGTGTCACAGCTTCCCGCCATCAATTATGTTTGCCTCGATTCCGCAACCCACAAGCAGTATGCCGAAGCTCTTCAGGCTCGCTGGCAGGAGGTTCTGGAAGTTAAAGTAGATATCAATATCCTTCCTGTTCCACAGGCCATTGGATCGCTTCTGGGCGGTGAATTCGATATCTTCCTCAACGGCCAGGGCACCGGTGTTAAGCCGGACACTCTTTTGACCAACTACACCGTCGGAAACGGCAACAACTATGCAAAATGGGACAACGAGGAGTATTCTGCCCTTATTGAAGCCGAACGCACCAGTGCCAGCCTGAAGGAAGGCCTGGAAGCTTTGCAGAAGGCGGAGGCCCTTATTCTTGACCAGGCTCCCGTGGCTCCTCTGTGGCTGCCCGGTACGGCTTACCTTGTACAGGATTATGTCAAGGAGCTGCACTACGGACGTCAGACCGGCTCCATTGAGTTTATTTATTCTTCCATTGAAAAGTAATGTGTTGACCGGTTTGAGATTTAAGAGTCATTAAACCTGCTCAAGGCTTTGTTAACTCTGGTATACTTAAACTAACTGCTTCTTTACTCGAAGAATTAAGTTTGGAAAAGCACACGCTTCCGGCAGGGGGCGGGGGTTTTGGGCATGAAGGCTCAAAACCCCCGCCTCACTTGCAAAAACCCTTCGGTAGAAGAGCAAACGGCTTTTTAAAAGCTCCATCACCTAAAGCGGGCAACGCCCGCAACCCAATGGGAGATAAGGGACGATATAAATTCTTGCTTTATATTGACGTTTATCAGCCATAAGGTACTTAAAAAGGATGGCGAAAACATGGCAAAATATATCTTAAAGCGCCTGGGGATATCCCTTTTAACCCTGTGGCTTCTCATAACCGTTTCCTTCTTTTTGCTCAGGACGCTGCCGGGCAATCCTTTTCAGACTGAGAAGCTTATGACAGTTGAGATGCAGGAAAAAATGATGTCCTATTACGGGCTGGACAAGCCTCTTTTCCAACAGTACATCACCTACCTTGGCAATCTCCTGCACGGGGATATGGGGTATTCTCTCAAATACACCAATCGAACCGTAAACAGCATCATTGCCTCCTCTTTTCCCATCTCTGCGGATTTGGGCCTGAGATCCCTTGCGGTTGCTCTGCCGGTAGGCCTTTTTCTGGGTGTGGTTTCAGCCAGGAAAAGAGGAAAGGCAGTGGATTACGCCTGCGTTCTTGTATCGGTTTTGGGGGTTTCCATACCCAGCTTTATCATGGGATCCCTCTTGCAGTATATCTTTGCCGTAAAGCTGGAGCTTTTGCCCATGGCCCAGTGGAAAACCGAGGTCCACACCATCCTTCCCACGGCGGCCCTGGCTTTATCCCTGCTTGCAAGCCTTACCAGGGTCATGCGGGCCAGCATGCTTGAGGTGACAACCCAGGACTACATTAAAACCGCCAGAGCCAAGGGCTTAAGTGAAGGACGGATTGTGTGGAGCCACCAGATTCGAAATGCCCTGGTTCCCATTGTTACCATGCTGGGCCCTATGGTTGCCGGTGTGCTTATGGGAACCTTTGTCATAGAAAAAATCTTTGCCATACCCGGACTTGGACAGCATTATGTGAATTCCATCACAGGACTTGACTACACCATGACCATGGGCCTTACCATTTTTTACGGGACCTTCCTGGTTGCCGCAAACTTTTTGGTGGATATTGCCTATGGCCTGATTGATCCCCGCATACGGGTAGCAAAGTGAGAGGAGTAATGCCATGAGGAACGCAAAAATTGAGCTTCCGTCCCAGGCCTTTGAGTTTGTCGGCGCCGACGCGGATGCCGCCGACCGGATTACCCGGCCCGGTATTACCTTTTGGGCCGATGTGCGAAGACGGTTCTTCAAAAACAAGGTGGCCATGATAGGCTTACTCCTTATTCTTGTCATACTTATACTGGCTGTTTTCGTTCCCCTCTTTTCGCCCTATACCTACAGCCAGCAGGATTTAAGCAATATAAACATGCCTCCGTCCTCCCAGCACTGGTTCGGCACCGATTCCCTCGGGCGGGATCTGTGGGTGAGAGTGTGGGTAGGCGCTCGGGTATCCCTTGCTGTGGGGGTTTTCGGCTCCATCATACCCAGCCTTATCGGCATTGTGATAGGCGGTATTTCCGGCTATTTTGGAGGCCGGGTAGACATGGTCATCATGCGGCTTATTGATGTTATCATGTGCGTGCCCTCCATGATCTATGTCATTCTTATCATGCTCTATATGGGCTCGGGACCTGTTCCTCTTATTGTGGCCTTTGCCCTCACGGGATGGATGGGTTCGGCCAGAAATGTCCGGGGCCTTATTCTCCAGCTTAAGGAGCGTGAATTCATCCTTGCCTCAAGAGCGCTGGGGGCTTCGGCAGGCAACCTTATTTTTCAGCACCTTGTACCCAATACCCTGGGCATAGTGGTAGTAAGCATGACCATGGGTGTTCCCGCAGCCATCTTCCATGAAGCTTACCTGAGCTTTATCGGACTTGGAATAGCCCCGCCCATACCAAGCTGGGGACAGCTGGCCAACCTGGGAATCAGCGTTTTTCGGATTTATCCGTCCCAGCTTTTTATTCCTGCCATACTCATTTCCCTCACCATGCTTTCCTTTAACCTGGTAGGGGATGGCCTTAGGGACGCCCTGGATCCCAAGCTTCGTAACTGATAAGGAGGACGGATATATGGAAAGTAAAATTTTGGAAGTTAATAATCTGCGGTTCTCCTTTGATACCTATGCCGGCGAGGTCCAGTCGGTGCGGGGCGTATCCTTTTATGTTGAAAAAGGCGAGACTCTTGCCCTTGTGGGAGAATCGGGCTGTGGGAAAAGCGTTACGGTTCAAACGCTTATGAAGCTTACGCCAACCCCTCCCGGAAGGCTCAAAAGCGGGAGCATAACCTATTTCGGACAGGACATCACAAACTTTGGCAGCAAGCGCATGGAAAAGCTTCGGGGTAAGGAAATGGCCATGATCTTTCAGGATCCCATGACCAGTCTCAATCCCACCATGCGTGTGGGAAGGCAGATAACGGAAAGCATAAGAAAGCATGAGGCCATACAGGCCAGGCTTGCCGGAAAGCGTGCAGCCGAGCTTCTTACCAGGGTGGGAATCCCCAATGCGGACAGGAATGTGACCCGTTACCCCCATGTTTTTTCAGGGGGCATGCGCCAAAGAGTCATGATTGCCCTGGCCCTGGCCTGCAATCCCAAGATCCTGTTTGCCGATGAGCCTACGACAGCTCTGGATGTAACCACTCAGGCTCAGATTTTGGAGCTTATGAACCAGCTTAAAAAGGAATTCGGAACGGCCATCGTTCTTATAACCCATGACCTTGGGGTGGTGGCGCGAATGGCCCAGCGCATTGCGGTCATGTATGCGGGCAAGATCGTGGAGACCGGCACTGCCCGGGACATTTTTTACTCGCCAAAGCACCCCTATACCTGGGGGCTTTTGGAGAGCATGCCCGGGGTAAGGGCAAAAAACGGACGGACTTTATCGGCCATACCGGGCACACCGCCGGATTTGTTTGCTCCGCCTCCCGGCTGCGG
>JAFADM010000195.1 GCA_023424865.1 Bacillota bacterium
AAATCTCATGATCCAGAGAAGGACCTTCCCTGAGGTTCAACTCGTTGGCAGTGACCACTCCGCTGATAAAGTCTACTTTTTCAAAGGTTTGCGCAGCCTGTGCCTTAACGGCTCCCCTGTCCGATAATCCGATTACCGCAAGAGAACAGAAAACAACAAGCGCTGCGGCGATAAAACGTTTCTTCATACTCTCCCTCCATTTGCCATTATCATTTTGATGTTAGTATTCACCTTTTTTCAATGAATTATCTCCACAACCGGTGGCGCAGAGAAAAAAAAATGGCAACAATCTTATGCTATTGTTGCCATAACCTTTTCTTTTTATTACATACCGGGCCTTTGAACCAAATAAAGCCGTATTGAAGCGAATTGAGTTAGAAGCCTTTCACCGGGCTGATTCCAACAGATTTTCAAGCTGTTGGCGATTAAAATGGTATTTTTTATTGCAAAAATGGCAATGGAGCTCGGCCCCCTTTTCATCCATGGCTATTTCGGAGAGCTCCTTGCGGCCCAGGCTCAGAAGGTTTCTTTCCATCCTTTCCCTGGAGCAGTAGCAATGGTAACCGACCGGGCAGCGGGACAAAATTTCGTAGGAATCTTCCGCTTCACGCTCCCTATCGCCGCCCATCAGAGCATGAAGAAGCTCTTCGGGATTAAGTCCGTCATGTATCATGGAGGTAACTGAGGGAAGGTTTTTTATCCTCTTTTCAATCCTCTCAATAACGCTTTCGTCACACTGGGGCATAAGCTGAATAAAATAGCCTCCTGCAGCAAGCACTTTACCCTCCGCACCAATGAGCACCCCAAGATTCATTACGGTAGGGATTTGCTCCGAGTACGCGTAATAATAGGCCAAATCCTCGGCAATTTCTCCCGATACCAGATCCACATAGCCTATATAGGGCTCCTTCATGCCGATGTCCTTAATTACGTTTAAATAACCCTTGCCCACAGCACCGCCTATGTCAAATTTTCCCAAGTCATTCAAAGGCATGTCAAAGTGATTATTATAGGCATATCCTCTCACCCTTGCCTGGGCGTCAGTTACGGCAACAATCCCCCCAATGGGTCCGTCGCCCCGTATTTGCACCGTAAGCGTATCCTTTTCGGTTTTTAGCGTTTGGGACATAAGGGCAATGCCAGTCAGTACTCTTCCCAAAGCGGCACAGGGTGTAGGATTCATATCATGAAGCCGTCCCGCTTCGGCCACGGTTTGAGTTGTGACAGTGGTAAAAACCCTGACAGAGCCGCCCAGGGCCATTGCTTTTACAATATAGTCTCCGGTTATGCCGGTTTCATTAGTCATGCTTCTTATTCCTCGTTTCATTAAGTTGGGCTCTCGTCGATGGAATCCGCATCGATGGGACCCGCGTCGATGGGATCCGCGCAATCAAGACCCGTATCATAGCTGATATTTGAGAAAAGATCGTCTATGGGCTCATGCCTGTAAAGCCGTGAAAAGAGTATATTAATATGGTTTGAGGCCTTGCAGGCCGCCTCTTCCAGTATATCGTCCGCGGAGGCGGTTCGATCGTCCATTTCCGAAAAGGGATGAAACCAGCTTCGTTTTTTTCGATTGGCCCAATCAATGGTGTCATCCACGGTGGAGGGGCAGGGAACCTTTGCGGGGCGAACAGCGCCGGCTGTAAGAGAATCCAGCCAGCCTATAAGAGACTTCTTCCAATTTACAGGGTCATAAAGCAGATCACAGCCTCTGTAGCAGTCCGCCAGAAGCCGGTCTAATTCCCTGGAGGTGGTTTCTACGCCATAAACCTCAAGAAATGATGTCTTTAGAAAATCAGCCACCGTATCCGGCCAATGCTTGCCAATGTCAATCAGCTTGCGCTGCCTGACCCGGCTGGCAGGAACACCCCTGCCCTCTTTCCAGTAAAGGGCATCCAGCATGAGCTCAACCCTCTGATGGGTTGTATGAGCCGGTGTGCCGCTTTTAGTCCAAATCCAGTGATTGCATGCCCAATAAACATAGGGATGAATAAGGCTGTCCAGAGTGAAGTGACAGATAAAGCCGCTCATGTAAACAGCCAGATCCGACCAGCCTTCCTCCCAGGACAGAATTTGAAGCCTTTCAAAGCCTGCTTTCAGAAAAGCTGCGGTATGATGCCTGTGCATGGTTTCACCCAAATCCTTCAGATATCCCTTCCCCTTTCCGGGAAAGCAATGATCGTAAAACAGGGTGTCCGGCCCCTGGGCGCCAAGCCGGTACAGAGGTTTTTTCTTTAAAATCCCCTCTACAATTCTCCGGCTTTCAATGCGATCCAAAACGGCATCGGAATGAAGCACATGGGTCAAAAAATCAGCCATTGTCAACCCCAAAGGCTCTGGGCCTTTCCTTTGTCATTCCATAACGGAAGCGAAGCGCGTCAAGGATACGGGCACAGGCCTTGCCGTCGCCATAAGGGTTTACTGCCCGGGACATTTTCTCATACTCTCCTTTATCGGACAAAAGCAGGCGTGCACTTTCATACACCGATTCGTATCCGGTTCCGGCAAGCTTGACTGTTCCGGCAGCAATGGCTTCTGGGCGCTCGGTTTCGTTTCTCAGTACCAAAACAGGCTTTCCCAGGGACGGAGCTTCTTCCTGCAGTCCTCCCGAGTCGGTCATAATAAGGTAAGACCGGGCCATAAGATTGTGCATGTCCTGCACAATGAGGGGTTCAATGAGGTGAATGCGCTCATGGCCGCTTAAAAAGCGCCCGGCAGTTTCTCTTACTGCTGGATTAAGATGAACGGGATAGATGAGCTCCACATCCTCGAATTCCTCACAAATATTTCTGAGAGCCCGGAATATATTTTCAAAAGGCTGTCCCAGATTCTCTCTGCGGTGAGCGGTTACGGCGACGACCCTTTTGTGTCCAAAGGCATAATTCTTTAAAAAAGAATCCTCAAAAGTATAATCGTCACGAATGGTTTTTTGAAGGGCATCAATAACCGTATTGCCCGTAATATATATGGTATCATCGGAAACATTTTCCCGAAGAAGATTTTCTCTGTTGGCTGTTGTAGGAGAAAAGTGGAGATCCGCAAGCACCCCTGTCAGCCTTCGATTGGCTTCCTCGGGGTAGGGCGCATACTTGTCAAAGGTGCGAAGCCCGGCTTCCACATGACCGATAGCCGTTTGAGTGTAGAAGGCTGCAAGAGAAGCGGCAAAGGTGGTGGTGGTATCCCCATGGACAAGCACAATATCCGGCTTTGCTTTAAGGAACACCTCATAAAGGCCTTCCATGGCCTTGCTGGTTATACCTGCCAGGGTTTGTCTTTCCTGCATAATATTCAAATCGTAATCCGGAGTTATTTCAAAGATCTCTAAAACCTGATCCAGCATCTGACGGTGCTGAGCCGTTACACAGACAGTGGAATCAAAATCGGGATGGCTTTCCAGAGCTTTAACCAGGGGGGCCATTTTAACAGCCTCAGGCCGGGTACCGAATACCGTCATTACTTTTAATTTATTCATAGCTACAACTTTCTCCTTCATGCATCATCCATTTTTTGTTTGACTCTGGCTTTTTTTATTTTTAATGGTGATAATCTTTATGACAAAGGGGTGGAATCGTGGCTTTTCTTTCCCGAAGCCGCTTCCATTTGGGCTGTTTCAACCACATCCTCCGGACCAGGCTCCCTCTCCTGATTGACGGGCAGCGGCTGTTCCGCCACACGCTTATTGTCAGCCGGCAAAACCGCTGTTTCAGGGCCTTCATCCAGAACTTCTGCTGCTTCCTTCTGAAGGACTCCGTTTTTTTCGTCCTCGGGCATTTTAAGCTCCGACAGGTTGCGGGCACCCCCGATACCGAACATAACGAGTATGATAAGCAGAATAAGGGAAGGCAGCAGGCCTTTATCTACAAGAGCAATTGAAAATAACCCCAGAGTGGCGCTGATAACATAAAGAATAATCACAGACATGCGGTGGCTTATTCCCATATCCAAAAGGCGGTGGTGAATATGCCCCCTGTCAGCTTCGCCAATAGGTCTGCCGTGTACAATACGCCGGGTAATGGCAAAGGCCGTATCAAAAATGGGGAGGCCAAGTACGAGTATGGGAATGGCCAGAGCTATGGCTGTAACCGATTTTAACGTACCCTGAATGGAAATGGTGGCCAGAATAAACCCCAAAAAGGTCGAACCCGTATCCCCCATGAAGATTTTAGCCGGATTAAAATTGTAGGGAAGGAAACCGAATATAGCTCCTACCAGGGATACTGCCAGGATGGCTATATCGTCCTGCCTGCGAATGACAGCAACTATAAAGAGAGATAAAGCGGCAATACCCGAAACCCCTGCAGCCAGACCGTCCAATCCGTCAATTAAATTAATGGCGTTGGTCATGCCTACTATCCAAAACACAGAGATAAGAAAGGCCAGGATATCGCCAAGGGAGAACATCATGGAAGGCACGCTGGCCACGGCATTCTGAAAGGGCTTGGAAATAGCAACGATGCGGGTTCCCGTAGCAACCACCAAAATAGCGGCAAGAAGCTGAACCGGAAATTTAATGCGTGCCCGTAAGGGCTTGATATCATCGATAATTCCCAGGACTATAATGATGAGCGCACCGCCCATTAAGCCAAGGGATTTGGGTTGGGTAAAAAAAGCCAAAAAGGACTGGGTATCCTTAATGGCAAAGCTGTAAACAATGGCCAGTAAAAAGCCGGCTATAATAGCAAGCCCGCCCATAAGGGCCATGGGTTTTTTATGCACACGCCGCGTGTCCTTGGGAACACTGACGGCTCCTGCTTTGAAAGCAATTCTTCTTGCTATAGGCGTGGCGAAGAAGGCTACTATGAGCGCTACCGCAAACGCCACTAGATGATGGAACTCAATGATTATCATGACTACACCTCTTTGTGCATGAGAAACGTTTTACCCGTGTCCCTAAAGTGTTACGGATACAGGTTTTCATGTTCCTCATATCTGAGCACCCTCACACCGGCTTCCTTGAGAAGCTCCATGGAAAGCTCGTCCGGATAATCGCCCTTAAAGACGATTTTAGTAATGCCGGCGTTTATGGCAAGCTTTGCACAAAGCACACAGGGCTGGGTGGTCACATAAAGGACACCATCCTTAACACTGGTACCCGAATAAGCTGCCTGGGCAATGGCGTTCTGCTCCGCATGAGTTGCCCGGCAAATTTCGTGCCTCTGGCCCGATGGAACATTCAGCTTTTCCCTGATGCAGCCTGTATCCAGACAATGCTGGCAGCCTACGGGAGCTCCGTTGTAACCGGTTGCCAAAATACGCTTGTCTTTTACAATTAAAGCGCCTACCTGCCTTCTCAGACAGGTAGAGCGCAATTTGACAAGCTCAACAATGCTCATAAAATACTCATCCCAGGACGGACGCATACCAAAGTCCTCCCAAGAAATTACTTTGTGCCGTAAAGACGGTCGCCTGCATCGCCCAAGCCGGGAACGATGTAACCGAATTCATTTAAGGTTTCATCCACTGCCGCACAGTAAATGCCAACATCGGGATAGGATTTATGAAGCTTTTCGATTCCCTGCTTGGAGGCAATAAGGCAAACGAATTTGATGCTCTTGGCGCCATACTGCTTCATAAACTTAACCGCGTCACAGGCAGAACCACCGGTAGCCAGCATGGGATCCAGTATAACCACATCCCTTTCGCTTACATCCTCTGGAAGCTTACAGTAGTATTCCACAGGCTCCAGCGTATTATGATCTCTGTAAAGGCCGATATGTCCGACCCTTGCCATGGGTACAAGCTTTAAAAGGCCGTCCACCATGCCAAGACCCGCTCTTAAAATAGGTACAAAGGCAAGCTTTTTCCCCGAAATGATATTGGTCCTTGCAAGTCCCACAGGTGTTTCAATCTCCACCTGCTTTAAAGGAATATCCCTAGTCACCTCGTACCCCATCAGCATGGAGATTTCGGAAGCAAGCTCCCTGAACTCCTTAGAGCTTGTGTTCTTATCTCTTAAAAGAGAAATCTTGTGCTGAATGAGGGGGTGATCAAATACAAAAACATTATCCATTTCAAGTCCTCCATACGCATTTACTTAATTATCTTTATTGGTCTTATTTATCGCTTGTCTTATTTATCGCTTGTCTTATTTTATCAGAGTGCTCTAATTTATCGCTTCTCAGTCTTCCTGAATTTCTTCCCTTTCAATGGCACTTATTCCATCAATTCTTCTTTGATGGCGTGCTTCGCCGGAAAAGGCCGTACCTATCCAGGTATCCACAATCTCCAGAGCCAGCTTCTCCCCAACGATAAAACTGCCCAGAGCCAGCATGTTGGTGTCGTTATGCTCACGGGTAAGCCTTGCAGACATAAGATCGCCGCATAACGCCGCCCGAATTCCTTTGACCTTATTGGCGGCAATAGAAATGCCGATACCGGTGGAGCAAATGACAATGCCCTTTTCACATGAACCCTTTGAAACAGCCAGCGCAGCCTTGTGCCCGAAGTCGGGATAATCAACGGAACTCTCGTTATAAGTCCCAAAATCCTCTACTTCATAGCCTTGCTTCTCCAAATGCGCTCTAATGCTTTCTTTTAGTCTGAATCCGCCATGATCGCTTCCAAGGGCAATTTTCATAATGGCTCCATTCCTTTCCTGTCTCTTTTTAGATTCTATAGTAATCCCTCTTTATTGTCAAAAAGTTTGTCGATAACCTCTGTCAATAATTCTTCCATCTCCAGGGCACAGTTGCGATAGGCATCGTAATCCTGTCCATAGGGGTCGGATATGTCACCATCGGTGCCGATTTCAGCAAACTCTTTCAAGGTAAAAACCCTGTCCGCAGCTTCAGGATAAATATCTAAAAGCATTTCCTTATGATGACGGGTCATGGTCAACAGCAAATACGTATCCCGAATGTG
>JAFADM010000200.1 GCA_023424865.1 Bacillota bacterium
TGCCGGACACGCCGTCAACCGCAACCAATATAAAAAAGGAAATGAAATAGACAATAAACCGGGTGGGAATTCTCCAAACCTTGTCCAGAGGTATTTTAATGAATTGAACAATTAAAGTGGTTGCAGACACTGCACCGGCCATGGTCCCCAAAAATTCCCACGTAAGGCCCGACGGGCCAATACCGTTATTGGCGGAAGCCAGCGTATTTAAAACCAAAAAGCCCGTATTCATAGGATTATTGCCTCAAGCCATGTTATACCTAAGACAATCTATATGTAGAAAGTCCTCTGTCTATGATTTTTAATTGAGTTTAATAAAGCGGTGGAGTTCAATAACTGCATTATCTTAAAAAGCCTATTGAGTAAGATCACCTCGAAAAAACCTCTCTATGACGACGGAGGCGGCGGACACAATATCTCCGTCGTCTCCCAGCGATGATGCAAGGATTTGAGGCTTTCTATTGCTTCGGGTAATGGTCGCTTCCTCTACCCTTTCTCTTATTCCATCAAGAAGAAGCTCCGGCCGGTAGGCTATACTCCCTGCCAGTATGACTGCTTCAAGCTCCAGAATATTCATGGTGTTGACAATTCCCTGGGCAAGAAAAGCGCTTTCGGTGCCAATTGTATCAAGTCCCAAGGGATTGCCTTCCATGGCCTGGTCAACCACCTCCTGCCAGGATGCCTCTTTCCCTCCCTGACGGGAAAAGTAATCCAGGATGGCAGGAATGGAGGCGTACAGCTCAAGACACCCTCTGTTCCCGCAATTGCAGCGCTGCCCAAACATATTGACAGAGGTGTGGCCCACTTCGGAGCCGTATCCCCCCACACCGCGATAAAGAGCTTCTTTGAGAATAATACCCGCGCCAATACCGGTATCCACCACCAGCTCAACGAAGCTTTCAAAGCCCTCTCCACCGCCGTAATTTTTTTCGGCCAGGGCAAGAGCGGATGCGTTATTCTCAAGATAGACGGGAAGCTTTAACCTTTTCCTTAAAGCCTCCACTATACCCGCCTGATGCCACAGGTTAAAATTAGGCGGGTTAAGTATGATTCCGGCATTTAAATCAACAGGTCCGGGGGAGCTGATACCCAGGCCAATCAATTCGTCTGCCTCCACTCCCGCCTCTTTCAAAAGATCCTCCAGGGCTCTGGTGATACGCACCAATTCGTTATGCCAGTCCTTTTCGCCGTTGAGAGGCAGCTTTGCTTTACTGATAAGCTTTCCCTTCAAGTCTGTCAGTCCCACTGCATACCCGTTTCTGCTCAAATTAATGCCCCCGCAGATCCGGCTTTCCCCCCGTATATCCAAAAGCACCGGCTTTCGGCCAAGATCCGCCTCCACGGTGCCGCTTTCCAAAAGAAGGCCTTCCTTTATAAGTTCGTCTGCAATGAGGGTAACCGCAGCCCGGGTAAGACCTGTCCTTCTGGCAAGCTCAGCACGGGACAGAGGTTTTTTCCGCAGCAGCTCCAATAGGAGACGTCTGTTATCCAGCTTCATTTTTGCGGAATTGGTTGCGTTTTTATTCATAATAACCTTTCATTTCTTTCTTTTTTAAGCTATAAATAACACATCATAGGATTTAAAAAAAGCTATCCTAAGCATCCAAATGTAAAGCATGCTATACTTGAAAATGGCTCGGGCTTGTACAAGAGTAATTTGGAGCAGCAGCTTCTACAAAAGGCTATTCTTTAGGCGGCAGGCACTCCACCAGCTCTAAAAAGGCGCCGCCTTGTGCAGCCCAGTCTTTGGCTTCATAAGGCATAAAGAAATAATCGCCCTTTTTTACAGGCCTTCTTTCCTCCCCTTTTTTCAAAAAGCCTTCTCCCTCTGTAACCACTATCACAGAAGGGCCTTGTGCTATGGCAAGCTCGCCCTCCCACAAACGGTGTCTCACAACTTTGAAGCAGGTTGTGTCTTCATAGTCAATTAGCGCTTCCGAATGCAGCTTAGGCGTTTTTACAAGGGTACGGGGATTTTTACGCCCTTTTTTCAGAGCTTCCTCTCCCTGAACTGAAAAATCAAAGCATTCCATGGCCAAATTATGGTCCAGCCCCAGATATTTCTGATAATCGTTTAAAAGAAAGTCACCGCACCAGGCCTCCGGCTGTATGGTATAATCCGTCGGCTCCTGGACCTCAAGAATCAGGCAGCCACAGCCGATGGCATGAACCATTTTGGCGGGTATAAGGTAAACATCCCCCTTTTGGGCGGGAAGCTTATTTAGAAGCGCAGACATGGCCTTTTTGTCCTCTTCACTCCTTTTTACGGCATCCAAAAAGTCTTCCCTGGTTACCCCTTCCTTAAAGCCATAATAAATTTTTGCATTTTCACGGGTGTCCAAAATAAGCCACATTTCGGTTTTTCCGTGATGACCGTTAAAATGAGCCTGGGAAAAGGAGCTGTCAGGATGGGCCTGAACCGGAAGGCGGATGGCGCTGTCCAATATTTTCACCAGCACCCCCACTTCCTTTCTCTCTCCAAGCATGGATGAGGGGCATTCCTTCATTAGCTGGGCCAGGGTAACCGTTTCCCCTTTAACAACGGATAAGCCCTCGTTTTCAACGCCGTGTACCCGATTTAGGGCCTTTACCGTGGAGGCTACCCATTCCTCAGGCTGGCTTCCGTCCTTGGACTCATCTCCGAAGAAAGGCGCAAACAGCTTTCCCCCCTTATACACTCTGTGTACCCGGTTTCTTTCAAAAAAGATAGGCCCTGATGCTATTTCAGACCATTTGGCCTTGCTCATATAAATTCCTGCCTTTCTTTAACTCTTTTATAACCAAAACAGCTCTTCTCACTCATAGCGGATAACCCCTCTGGCTTCCCCCATATCCTTAAAGCCTCCTGTTGATGCAAGAGCCAAAAGACTTGCACCGTAAGAAGCCTCTTCCTTATACCTGGGGATTTTAAGGGACAACCCGAAGGTTTTTTCCAGCACCCTTTTAAGAGGAATATTTTTGCGTATACCATTTCCCGAACCTACAAGGTATTGAGGCGCAGCTCCCGTATGCTTCACCATGTCCTCATAATAGTCATACAGCTGGGCAGCCATCCCTTTTAAAAACCCAAGTGCAAGATGCTCCGGCGTAAAATTGTCCATTGCAATTTGGGTAATGGCTCCTCTCAGCTGAGGCTCCTCCCGTGTTCCGCTGAAAAGAGGAGAGACCTTAAGTTCTCTTGTTCCGAAGCCATCCGTGCTTTCTTTGTCCAGAAGTGCCAGAACCGCCTTATCCATGGCATTGTACAGGAGCTTGTCAGACAAGAGCCCCGGCTTTTCTGAAGCAAGGGCCGCAACGGAGCGATAAAAGCCTTCCAGCAGAGCATAGGCACTACCTCCGCACAGGGGGGCACCTACCAGGAGGTAACCCTCGCTGTCCAGTGGACGGGTATCCATGCCAGGAAGCAGGGCAAATGCATTTATGTATCTTGAAATCTGGCTGCCGGTGCCCACATTGACAAGTACGCCGGCCTCCGGCTCCTTCACCGAGCCTATAAAGCTGGCCTGATTATCGCCGATGGCCGGACATACCGGAACGCCTTCCGATGTTGTACCAATGGGTGAGGTGCACTTTGTAATTGAGGGCAGCAGGGCCAAGGACAGGCCTGCCCGTCGGGCAGCTTCCAGGTCGAAGGTATTTTTTTCTTTATCATAGAGCCCCAGGCTCGCGCCGTCACTTACATGAAGCACCGGCTCCCGCTGCCCCGAAAGGCGCATGGCGGCATAAGCATGAATGGTGCAAAGCCGGACAGCCGTTTGAGGGACAAGGCCGTTTTCCTCATTATAAAAATGGGTTACTGTTCCGTAGCCTGTAGCCAGGCTATATCCTGTTTTTTCTGAAAGGTACCGGGCATAGCTTTTTCCGTCAGCCATGGGAAGATCACCTCTTCCGTCCTGCCAGGTAAAAAGGGGGCTTACTGCCTCTCCGACCGCATTCACATAGACAATGCCGTGCATCTGTCCGGTAATCCCGATAGCTCCGATTTGTGCTCTTCCTTCCGACAGTGCCGCAATGATATGCTTCACCCTGTTGAGTATTCTGTCCGGATCCTGAAGCCGCTCCCAGGGATACCTTCCTTCCAGGATACTGTGATTATCAAGTGTTATGGCCTTCTCTATCTCCCCCGTATCACTGTTGGTGATAACACCGCAAAGGGTTGTAGTACCGATATCGACGCCGATAGCAAGCATCCGGGCTTCCTCCTTAATCACCGTTAATAAACCGTGACTGACTTATTCATCTGAGCACTCTGCGTTAAGCGTCCCTCACTCCCCAAATCATTCGGGCTTTTAGAAAGACTTCTTAAAGCAGATACAGGAAAGATTTAAAGCTATTTGTTAAATGATTTAACTATATACTACTTATACTACGAAAAGAAGCCGTCGCTGTCAATACAATACCCTTTTTCTTCCCAAAACAGGCTCACCTTGTACTGTTACAGAGGGAAAATCAGCCGGGCTGCCGGGCTTGGACACTATCAATCCGCCTGTTTCACGCATAGAATAAAAGAAAATCAGTTGCAGCAGGATGTGCCGTTATGCAGGAAAACAGCAAGCTTTCAGCCATTGAAGAAAATAAACAGCCGGAGCCCGTACCGGCTTCCCGATGGCCATACAACTGGATTGACCGGGAGTTTGCCTTCCTTGTTCAATTCATCAGGGATCGAAGCCTGGCTGAGGTTAAAAATGCTATTATTACCAACCTGAGCGATTTGGAAAAAAAGAATACGCAAACGTATTACAATACAATAAACTATTACAATAAGTATAAATTATGGGGCGAATACTATCCTGAAAAAGACAACCATACTCTTGCAGATAACAGGGCACAAGCCCTTTGGGGACATCTTAAGGATTTTGAGTGGCTCTACGGGCGGCTTAATGATTACCGCTCAAAGAAAGTGCTGACAAATATCCTCTCCTACTGGCTGTCGTCAGATTCTTCTTATATCTACGATTTGTCGGATAAGTACTTTCACCAGTATTTCGACTACGATATCCTGTCCTGCCTCCAGGACGAGGTTATCGTTGACCTTGGTGCGTTTATAGGCGACACGATGATTGATTATGTAAAAATGTTCGGAGCTCACTGCTATAAGAGGTACTATTGCTATGAAATTGTTCCTGAGAATGTTCATTATATTCATAAAAATGTTGAGCTGTACGGACTAAGGAATATCGAGGTCCGTGAAAAAGGAGCCAGTGACAAAAACGGTACCCTATACCTCTCCGTAAGTGGCGTGCCCTCCATAAGCAAACTTGCCGAAAGCGGTGAGAGAATAGTTCAAACGGTCAGGATTGACGACGACGTGCCTGAGCCGGTGACCTTCATAAAGATGGACATTGAGGGCGGCGAAGAGCAAGCCCTGCTGGGCTGCCGCAAAAAAATTCTTGAAAACCATCCCAAGCTTGCTCTGAGCGTCTACCACAATCATGAGGATTTATGGCGGCTTGCCCGCATAATAGAACAAACCGACCCAACCTATCGTTTTTATCTGCGTTATTACGGCTATGGGCTGCTGCCCACGGAATACGTATTGTACGCCATATAAGAGGCCATCCGTTTAAATACGGAGGGCCTCCGGAGATAACCTTCTACATCTTTTCTACAAGTCGGGCCAGCTCCTGCCAGTCCCTTATGTAAAGGCAGTCACAGTCGGGCTTCTGATCCAGATTTATATCCCTGTAAAAGCAATCCTTTTCACTGTGATACCATACCGGAAAAATCCCCACAGAGGAAGAGCCTATAACATCAAAGCGGGTATTATCGCCGCAATACCATACCTCCTCAGGAGAAAGACCGGCCTTTTTAAGAGCCAGACGGAAAAGCAGAGGATCGGGCTTCCTGAAAACATACTCACTGGATGCCAGTATAAACTCGAAATCATTTTCAGGTATAAGCTGGTTAATTCGTCTTGCCAGAGAGTTTCCTCCAAAGGAAATATTACTGATTACTCCGCTTCGTATGCCCTTTTGCTTCAAGGCTGCCAAAACCTTCTCAATATGCGGCATTGGTTCTCCCGGAGCCGCATGGTCCCAGAATATAAGCTCAATATCCTCATGGGAAAGGGAAAATTCAATATTAAGGGATTCATAGAGCAGCTTTTGGAACATATGGTTATGTACTTCCACCCCGTAATCCCTGGCACGGCTTCCGATAGTTTCAAATAGCTGATTTGAAAAGCGGCTGATTTCCTCCGCATCCAGGTTATTGTCATTTCGAACCGCATACTTCATAACAGCCCGGGTTCCCTTTACCGCATCAAAGCTATGCTCATACACCAGAGTGTGACCGTAATCAAAGAGTATCATTGCAGGCTTCTTCAAACGAAATCCAACCTTTCCTTAAAAATGGCCTTTATGTCTTCTCCCCGGAGTGAATCCAAGAATGCAACCTTCTTTTTCTATTATTAATGAAGGCGCAAGCTTAAGTCAACTTTTTTTAGCTGCGCCAAAAACTCAAAAACCAAGACTATTAAAATATAAATTTTTCCATTTTTAAACCGTCAAGATATTCAGTGAGGATATTATTTTAAGAAATACGCAAAATAGCTTAGATGATAAAAGCTTGCGATTAATTTAAATTTGCCATTTCAATTAAAAATTGGAAAGGAATGAATTCGAGTGTGAAAAAAAGCAGAGGCTATCTTATCATCATTGGTGGCGCTGAAGACAAGCAAGGTGAAAGCATTATTTTAAAGCAGGTGCCTCAGATGCTGTCATCCAAGGAGGCACTGACTATTCTGACAACGGCTACGGAAAAGCCTGAGGAAGTGGGAAAAGATTATTTCGATGTTTTTACGCGGCTTGGCGTAGAAAATATACACATTCTTAATATTAATACCCGTGACGACGCCGACAATGAAGAATACTGCCGGATTATCAAAAATTGCCGCTGCCTGTTTATGACCGGAGGCGATCAACTCCGGATCACCAGCATTTTAGGCGGTACCCGTGCCTGGAATGAAATGAAAAGCCTCTACGAAATAGGGGGCATTCTTATGGGTACCAGCGCCGGGGCATCGGTGATGAGCTCAACTATGATCGTCCAGGGTGACGACAATGAGCCTGCCAGAAAATGCACCTTGAAAATGGCACCGGGACTGGATCTTTTAAACGGTGTCATTATTGATCAGCATTTTGATCAAAGAGGACGCTTTGGACGCCTTCTCTGCGGCGTTGCTGAAAACCCGGATGTGCTGGGGATTGGCATTGATGAGGATACGGCTGTCAAGCTTTATCCTGATATGCATTTTGAAGTTATAGGCACAAATGCGGTTACCATTATCGACGGTAAATCCATCCGCTGCTCCAATGTTTCAGAGCTCAACCCAGACGAGCTTCTGGCTATTGTGGGAGTGACCGTGCATGCCCTGCCGTCGGGATATGGGTTTAATTTAAAGGATAGAAAGGTTTTGCGATTAAAAGATGAAAACGGACAAAATTAAAATAGTCGATCTCGTCATTTATCCGGGCCGCAATCTCTACAGTCACAGGCCCATTATGAAGCTTATTATTGATATTGGCAAGTACAGCGAGATACCAACCAAGGATATACCGGGATTTCACGAAAGACTTCTTAACGCCTTTCCGGGCCTGAAAACCAACACCTGCAGCCTGGGCTATCCCGGGGGATTTCTGGAGCGGCTCAATACGGGCACTTACCTGGGACATGTTATTGAGCATGTCATTCTTGAAATGCAGTTTATGCTGGGCTATGACGTTCGCTATGGCAAAACCCGGCTTTTGCAGGAGCCCTCTGTTTATTATCTTGCCTATGAATTCGAAAACGAGGTGTGCGGTCTGGAGTGCGGTAAAGCAGCCGTATTCATTCTTAATTACTTTCTTAACGAGGAGGATTTGGACGTTACCGAATTCCTGGATTACTTAAAGAAGGTTTCTCTGGAAGCCGAGCTTGGCCCAAGTACCTCCGCCATTGTTCAGGAGGCTGTAAAACGCCAAATTCCGGTGACCCGCATAGGCCACGAGAGCTTGGTCCGCCTTGGCTACGGAAAGCACAGCCGTTTGATTGAATCAACACTCACCGATGCCACTTCCTGCATTTCTGCGGATATCTCCTGCAACAAGCAGCTCACCAAGGCCATTTTAACCGAACATCATGTTCCGGTTCCCTTCGGCAAGGTCGTGTATTCGGAAATTTCAGCCGTTATCGCAGCCAGGCATATTGGCTTTCCTGTTGTGATAAAGCCCTTTGACGGCAATCAGGGAAAGGGTGTATCCCTTAATCTCAACAGTGTGGCCGAGGTAAAGCAGGCCTTTAAGGAGGCCTGCCGTTACAGCAGCGGCATTATTGTTGAGAAATTTGTTGACGGCAGGGATTACCGCATTCTGGTAGTGGGCAACAAGGTTAGCGCCGTATCGGAACGGCTTCCGGCGCTGGTTACAGGTGACGGCGTCCATACCGTGGGCCAGCTGGTAGATATGGTCAATCAGGACGAAAAGCGGGGCGAGCATCATGAAAAGCCCCTCACCAAAATAAAAATTGACAGCGTTGCCTTAAGCGTTCTTGAAAAAAGCGGTATGACACAGGAATCGGTTCCCGAATTGGGCCAGGTGGTAAAGCTGCGCACCAATGGCAATTTAAGTACAGGGGGCACAGCCGTTGACCGCACCTGTCAAATTCACCCTGAAAACGCTGAGCTGGCCATAAGGGCTGCCAAAGCCATCGGTGTGGATATTGCGGGTATCGACATGGTAACGGATGATATCAGCCAATCCATTGAGGAAACGGGTGGCGTGGTGGTGGAGGTGAATGCCGCGCCCGGCATTCGCATGCATCTTTATCCAAGCGAGGGCGAAGCGCAAAATGTGGCTTCCCACATTGTGGATCACCTTTTCCCCGATCCTGAGACCTACAGCTTCCCCATCGTCTCTGTTACCGGCACCAACGGAAAAACAACTACGGTACGCCTTATCAGCCACGTTCTGTCCATGACAGGAAAAACGGTGGGAATGACCTCCACCTCGGGAACCTATATTGACGGCAAATGCTTTTTAAAAGGGGACAATTCCGGCCCCCGGAGCGCACGTACTCTTCTTGCCAATAAGTCCATCGACTGCGCCGTCCTTGAAACGGCCCGGGGAGGAATTCTCAGGGAAGGTTTGGGCTACGATTTAGCCGATGTGGGCATTGTTTTAAATGTGGCTGAGGATCATCTGGGAATGGAGGGCATTGATACCCTGGAGGATCTGGCCCATGTCAAGTCCCTTGTGACGGAGGCTGTTAAGGAAAACGGCTGGGCTGTGTTTAATGCGGATGATGCCATGACGCCCTACCTTATGGAGAGGGCGCGGGTTAACTGCATTCTGTTTTCCCTGTCCGGGCCAATCGCCGCCTTTCGGGGTCCTAAGGACAAAAGAGTGGTCCGGGTTTATTGCTCAGGTGGCAATATTAAGCTTTCCGACGGCGGTAGAGCTAAAAAAGTGATTTCCATAGAGGATGTCCCTATCACCAGCGGCGGAAAAATCGCCTGCAACATTGAAAACACCCTGGCTGCGGTGGCTGCCCTCTATGGCCTGGGTCTTCCTCTCAAGGCCATCGCCTCCGGTCTTAAAACCTTTCACAGCAATGCGGGCCGTTTTAATATCCACCAGGTAGGCAAATTCCGTGTTATGCTGGATTACGGCCACAATCTTCCCGGTTATGAGCAGGTGGTAAAGGCCTGCCGTGAATTAGGCTACACCCGGCTTGTAGGCATTGTGGGCATGCCCGGAAACCGAATGGATGCGGCTATTGAAGCTGTGGGCAGCTTCTGTTCCCAAGCCTTTGATGTTGTCTATATCAAGGAGGATAAGGACAGGAGGGGCCGTGAAAGAGGCGAGGTGCCGGAAATGCTCTACCGGGCGGTAGCCGGAAATGCCTCTCCCGGGAAGCACGCCGAAATCATAGAGGATGAGCTGGAGGCACTTAAAAAAGCCGTTGCCGCGGCCCAGGAGGGGGATCTTATTGTACTCTTTTATGAGGAATTAGCCCCTTTGCAGGAATATCTGGAAAGCCTCCGGTTTATCTACCCCTCACCCCAGTCATCCGGAACCAGACCCAGGACAGGCGAACATTCAGACACAATTAAGCCGGAGGCCTTGATGCCGGATTATACCGAGGCTCCCCGGATTTCTTCACCTTCCATATGATCCGTCCAATCCGTTTAAACCCACCCTAGCTAAACGAAAGGCACCTTGGATTACCAGGTTTTCAGTGTACAAAAAGCCCCGGGCGGACATGAAAATTTCAATGCACCGCCTGGGGCTTTTTTTTTAAAGCAATAGGACAACGTTCCACGGAAAAAGCCGGACATAATTGAGCTTTTAAAGGGCTTATGGCCTTTAAGCCAAAAGGAGCAGGAAGCCGGAAAAAGACCTATACAATAACCCTATGGGTTTCTCCGTCATCCGTAAGCAGTACCCTGTTCCCCTGAATTAACCTGCCATCCACTGTGAGTGATTCCGTTGTCAGTATTCCCTTGCTCCTGCTTTCAACCCTGATTTCATAGAGGGAGTTTCCATGCCTGTATTCAACGGAAAAATCACCGAAGCCTGCCGGTGTGGCAGGATCTATGACCAGCTCATTCCCTTCTTTCCGAATGCCTAAAAACCAACTCAAAAGCCCCTGGTACATCCAGCCTGCGGAACCGGTATACCAGCTCCAGCCGCCTCTTCCCGTATAGGGTGGGCTGAGGGATATATCCGCAGTCATGACATACGGCTCCTTCTCGTACCTGAGAGCGTCCTTCCTGTTTTGCGTAATGTAAATCGGGTTAAGTATGGTAAACAGGGTTTGCGCCATATTAAAGTCGCCCCGCATGGCTGCGGCGATGGCCAGCCAAACCGCCGCATGGGTATACTGGCCTCCGTTTTCCCGGATGCCGGGGATATAATTCTTTATATAACCCGGATTTTTGCCTGTCTTATTAAATGGAGGCGCCAAAAGTAAGGAAAGGGCTTCCTCCTCTCTTACCAGATAACGCCAGGCCGACTGCATTGCCGTTTTCGCCCGCTCCGCCTCCGCCCCCCCGGATATCACACTCCAGGATTGGCTGATGGAATCAATTCTGCACTCATCGTTTTCCTTTGAACCAAGCTTTGAGCCGTCGTCATAAAAGGCTCGAAGATACCACTCCCCGTCCCAGGCGTGTTCTTCTATGCTTTGGCGCAGGGCTTCCCGTTTTTGCTCAAGCTCCCTGCCATATTCCTCATCACCTTCCTTGTAACACAGGGGAATGAAGTCACTCAATACGGTATACAAAAACCAGGCCAGCCAAACACTCTCGCCCTTACCCAGCATTCCTACCCCATTCATACCGTCATTCCAATCGCCTCCCCCCATGAGAGGAAGTCCATGTTCTCCAAAGAAGGTTCGGTCGATGGTTTTTTTGCAGTGCTCATAAACACTTCCGGAGTACTCGGATATTTCCGGGGTAAACATGACATCGTGCTGCTCCTCCGTAAGCACCGGACCTTTGATGTAAGGCACCGGCTCCTTTAAAACCCCGGCATCCCCGGTGCTTCGAATATAAGCGGCGGTGCAGTAAGGAAGCCACAGCAAATCATCGGATATCCGCGTTCTAACCCCGATACCCATTGGAGGATGCCACCAGTGCTGCACATCCCCTTCTTCAAACTGCCTGCCACAGGCTATGAGTATTTGCCTGCGAAGAATACCTGGGTCTGCAAAGAGAAGAGAAAGGGTATCCTGAAGCTGATCCCGGTAGCCATAAGCCCCTCCGCACTGATAAAAGCCTGCCCTTGCATTTATGCGGCAGGCTAACGTCTGATAGAGCAGCCAGCCGTTAACCAGAATATCAACGGCTCTGTCCTTCGTCTTCACCTGAACCGTCCCCAACAGCCTGTCCCAGTGGTCCCTCACCCTGTCGAGCTCCTTTTGGGCAGCGGCGATATCCCTGTATTTGTATCTGGTAGTGACTATCTCGTTAAGGTTATTGCTTTGCCCAAGCCCGAACAATAGGGTCTTGCTTTCCTGGGGCTGTACGGCTACGGACACCTGGATCGCTCCGCAAGGGTCATAGCCTACACCCGTATTGCAGGATAGCTTGACCTCCGCTCCCCGAGGTTCCCAAATACCCCCCTTCTTCCCCAAAAATTCGTGCCTGTCGCCGGAATAACCGACGATGGTCTCGCTGGAGAACAGGTAGGCATAGCTGTTTTGGAAATTCAGGGTATAGAGGTTCTTTGCGTACAAATAGTCATGCTCATTGTCATAGGAGGTCAGAATATAGGGATGGGTATGCTCCCTCTGTGTTCCTAAAACCCATTCCACATAATAGGTCAGGCTCAAATATTTAACTTTATCCGAATGGTTTGTCAGCTTAAGCTGCCATAGCTTCAAAGACTCCTCCAAAGGGGTAAATACCGTCAGCTCCTGGGAAACCTGGGCTTCCTCATGAAAAAAACGGCTGTATCCGAAGCCGTGCCTTACTTTGTAAATGCCCCGGTCGGATCTTCCCAGGGACATGGGCGTCATGACCTCGCCGGTTATTTCATCCAGAATATAGATTGCCTCGGAGGCCCTGTCGCTTACGGGATCGTTGGACCAGGGCGTAAGCTTATTCTCCCTGCTGTTGATACTCCAGGTAAAGCCCGCCCCGGACTCCGATATCTGGAAGCCAAAGCTCTTATTTGAAACAACGTTAATCCAGGGGGCCGGCGGCCTGTTATTACCCTCCAGCAGAATTTCATATTCTCTGCCCCCACAGGCAAAAGCCCCGAAGCCGTTAGAAAATTCAACCTTTTCCGATTCTTTTTCCTCTATTGGTGCATCGGCTGTTTGCTGTGTGTTCAAAGCTTCCTCTCCTTAAACCTAATATTCCTCAAGCAATTCATACTGATTTTCTTTGACATTGGTAAAATAAATCCCCGTCTTCTCTGAGAAGACAACCCGGGCCACCGTATACAACAAATCAATCTCCGACGGTACCATCTCATAGGTATGCAGCATAAAGAAGCTTGGCTTCTCGCTTCCGGAATCGTAAATCCGAAGGGAACTTGTCATATCGTTTATTAATTCGTCTATCTGCTTAAGATAACCCTGCTTGGAGTCAATCAGGATAATCAGATCCACCATAACACGGTTGATTCTCAGGTATTCGTAGGCCTTTAATACATCCTTCACAATTCTTTCGTCCTCAATGGATCGAACCATTAAAAGCAGAATGGGATTATCGCCGGATATGCCGAATTTCCACAGGAAGCTCTGATTCTTAAAGTTTCGTCTTATATTTTCCACCGGCCCCCGGTAAATATCTGAAGGATAGAAGATGGGGCTTATGAGATCCTGAAAGGCGTTGAGCTGGGTTCCGGAAATTTCCAGATACTTTAACTCCAGGTTCTTTTGAAGCCGGAATTTCTCCAGGATATCATCAATGCGGTAACCTACATTCAATTCCCCTGCTATTTTTACCGCATCCGCCTTACTTTCGCACACTCCGGTAATGAAGGAAATGGCGACTGTTTCACCCGCTCCTATAAAAAACTGCGCCCTAAGGCTCATAATTGGATCATTGCAAAAGCCTGAATTATTGAAAAAGGCAATATTGTTTACCACTGAATCCGGGTTTTCCAGGGTATTGTTTCTTCCGATAAAGCGTTTTCTGTCATTTTCGTACTCTATTTTTTTGCTCAGTTTGGTCCCGGTTTTTACCATGTGCATAAGATAAGGATTATCATCCTCCTTCTTTTGCCGTCTCTTTGCAAGGAAGATTTCCTGCTCCTCCAGATACTCGCTTTCCAGAAAGAGCTTGTTAAACGCCGGATGGCTTA
>JAFADM010000203.1 GCA_023424865.1 Bacillota bacterium
AAATCTCATGATCCAGAGAAGGACCTTCCCTGAGGTTCAACTCGTTGGCAGTGACCACTCCGCTGATAAAGTCTACTTTTTCAAAGGTTTGCGCAGCCTGTGCCTTAACGGCTCCCCTGTCCGATAAACCAATTACCGCAAGAGAACAGAAAACAACAAGCGCTGCGGCTACAAAACGTTTCTTCATACTCTCCCTCCATTTGCCATTATCATTTTGATGTTAGTATTCACCTTTTTTCAACGAATTATCTCCACAACCGGTGGCGCAGAGAAAAAAAAATGGCAACAATCTTATGCTATTGTTGCCATAACCTTTTCTTTTTATTACATACCGGACCTTTGAACCAAAGAAAGCCGTTTTGAAGCGAATGGAGTTAGAAGCCTTTCACCGGGCTGATTCCAACATAGTTTCGAGCTGTTGGGGGTTAAAATGGTATTTTTTATTGCAAAAATGGCAATGGAGCTCAGCCCCCTTTTCGTCCTGGGCTATTTCAGCAAGATCCTTGCGTCCCAGACTCAGAAGGTTTCTTTCCATTCTTTCCCTGGAGCAGTAGCAATGGTAGACGACCGGGCAACGGGACAATATTTCGTAGGAATCTTCCGCATCATGTTCCCTATCGCCGCCCATCAGAGCATGAAGAAGCTCTTCGGGATTAAGTCCGTCATGTATCATGGCGGTAACGGAGGGAAGGTTCTTTATCCTCTTTTCAATCCTCTCAATAACGCTTTCGTCGCACTGGGGCATAAGCTGGATAAAATAGCCTCCTGCTGCAAGCACTTTTCCCTCCGCACCGATGAGCACTCCAAGATTCATGACGGTGGGGATTTGCTCGGAATACGCGTAATAATAAGCCAGATCCTCCGCAATTTCTCCCGACACCAGATCCACATAGCCTATATAAGGCTCCTTCATGCCGATGTCCTTAATGACGTTTAAATAACCCTTGCCCACAGCACCGCCTATGTCAAATTTCCCCAATTTATTCAAAGGCATATCAAAGTGATTGTTATAGGCATAACCCCTCACCCTTGCCTGAGCGTCAGTTACGGCAACAATCCCCCCAATGGGTCCGTCGCCCCGTATTTGCACCGTAAGCGTATCCTTTTCGGTTTTTAGTGTTTGGGACATGAGGGCAATTCCTGTCAGTACTCTTCCTAAAGCGGCACAGGGTGTGGGATTCATGTCATGAAGCCGTCCCGCTTCGGCCACGGTTTGAGTTGTGACAGTGGTGAAAACCCTAACAGAGCCTCCCAGGGCCATTGCTTTTACAATATAGTCTCCGGACATGCCGGTTTCATTATTCATGCTTTTTATTCCTCATTTCATTAAGTTGGGATCTCATCCATGGGATCTGCACAGGCAAGACCCGTATCATAGCTGATATTTGAGAAAAGATCGTCTATGGGCTCGTGCCTGTAAAGCCGTGAAAAGAGCATATTAATATGGTTCGAAGCCTTATAGGCCGCCTCCTCCAATATATCGTCTGCGGAGGCGGTTCGATCATCCATTTCCGAAAAGGGATGAAACCAGCTTCGTTTTTTTCGATTGGCCCAGTCAATGGTATCATCCACAGTGGAGGGGCAGGGAACCTTTGCGGGGCGAACAGCGCCGGCTGTGAGAGAATCCAGCCAGCCTATAAGGGACTTCTTCCAATTCACGGGGTCATAAAGCAGGTCACAGCCTCTGTAGCAGTCTGCCAGAAGCCGGTCCAACTCCTTGGCGGTGGTTTCTACGCCATAGACCTCAAGAAAAGCTGTCTTTAGAAAATCAGCCACCGTATCCGGCCAGTGCTTGCCGATGTCAATGAGCTTGCGCTGTCTGACCCGGCTGGCAGGCACGCCCCTGCCCTCTTTCCAATAAAGGGCATCCAGCATGAGCTCAACCCTCTGATGGGTTGTATGAGCGGGTGTGCCGCTTTTAGTCCAAATCCAGTGATTGCACGCCCAATAAACATAGGGATGAATAAGGCTGTCCAGAGTAAAGTGACAGATAAAGCCGCTCATGTAAACGGCCAGATCCGACCAGCCTTCCTCCCAGGACAGGTTTTGAAGCCTTTCAAAGCCCGCTTTCAGAAAAGCTGCGGTATGATGCCTGTGCATGGTTTCACCCAGATCCTTCAGATACCCCTTCCCTTTTCCGGGAAAGCAATGATCGTAAAACAGGGTGTCCGGCCCCTGGGCGCCAAGCCGGTACAAGGGTTTTTTCTTTAAAATCCCCTCTACAATTCTCCGGCTTTCAATGCGATCCAAAACGGCATCGGAATGAAGCACATGGGTCAAAAAATCAGCCATTGCCAACCCCAAAGGCTCTGGGCCTTTCCTTTGTCATACCATAGCGAAAACGCAGTGCATCAAGGATGCGGGCACAGGCCCTGCCGTCGCCATAAGGGTTTACCGCCCGGGACATTTTCTCATATTCTCCTTTGTCGGATAAAAGCAGATGTGCGCTTTCATACACCGATTCGTATCCGGTTCCGGCAAGCTTGACTGTTCCTGCAGCAATGGCTTCCGGACGTTCAGTTTCGTTTCTCAGTACCAAAACAGGCTTTCCCAAAGACGGCGCTTCTTCCTGCAGCCCTCCCGAGTCAGTCATTATAAGGTAAGACCGGGCCATAAGATTATGCATGTCCTGCACAATGAGTGGTTCAATGAGGTGAATACGCTCATGCCCGCTCAAAAAGCGTCCGGCAGCTTCTCTTACTGCGGGATTAAGATGAACGGGATAGATGAGCTCCACGTCCTCGAATTCCTCACAAATATTTCTGAGGGCCCGGAATATATTTTCAAAAGGCTGTCCCAAATTCTCTCTGCGGTGAGCGGTTACGGCGATGACACGCTTTGTGCCGAAAGCATAATTTTTGAGAAAGCCGTCGGCAAAGGCATAATCGCCACGGATGGTTTTTTGAAGAGCGTCAATAACCGTATTGCCCGTAATATATATGGTATCATCGGAAACATTTTCCCGAAGAAGATTTTCTCTGTTGGCTCTCGTAGGAGCAAAGTGGAGATCCGCAAGTACCCCTGTCAGCCTTCGATTGGCTTCCTCGGGGTAGGGCGCATACTTGTCAAAGGTGCGAAGACCGGCTTCCACATGGCCTATAGCCGTTTGAGTGTAGAAGGCGGCAAGGGATGCGGCAAAGGTGGTGGTGGTATCCCCGTGGACAAGCACAATATCCGGTTTTGCTTTAAGGAACACCTCATAAAGGCCTTCCATGGCCTTGCTGG
>JAFADM010000462.1 GCA_023424865.1 Bacillota bacterium
GGACATAGGGACCGACTGCCTCTCCCCTTTTTGCTGCCGGGCAAAAATGGACGGATTCACTAATGGTCCGCCCATTCCATACCCTGCATACTTCGGTCAATTTTGTTCAGCTTAGCCCAAATCTTTCGCTGCCGCCGCAAAACTCATGGGTATAACTTCAGCGGCAAACGGGAACTCCGATGGAGCGAGCTGCTCTATCCTGTTGCTCTATCCTAATGACTCCCCTTCCGTAACGATATACTTCGGCTTGCCCTGATCAAGATCGTCTTTGATATACTCAGTCAGCGCATCAAGGCTCATCAAACCGAGATTTCCTTGCTTGCGGCTTCTAACAGAAAATCCGTTTTGTGAGATTTCCTTGTCGCCGACCACCAGAATATAGGGTATCTTTTGTGTTTCATAACGCCTTATCTTCTCCCGCATATGCATTTCAGTGTAGTCGCCATTGACCCGCAGACTTTGTTTTTTCAAATCCACTTCCAGCCGTTTGCAATATTCATTATGGGATTGATTTATCGGAACGATGGCGAACTGAACCGGCGCATACCATAAAGGAAAGTCGCCTTTGTAATGTTCTATCAGTAACGCAAAGAAACGCTCGATGCTGCCGAATAACGCACGGTGGACGACAAAAGGCGTGTGGTTCTTTCCATCGCTGCCGACATATTTCATTTTGAAGCGTTCGGGCAGATTAAAATCGAATTGAATCGTGCTGCATTGCCACTCGCGTCCGAGAGAATCGAAAAGCTTCAAGTCGATTTTCGGACCATAGAACGCCCCTCCGCCCTCATCCATTTCGTAATCAAGCCCTGCGGCAGCAACAGCTTTTTTCAAAACTTCTGTCGCCATTGCCCATTGTTCGTCCGAACCTATGGACTTGCTTTTCGGTTTTGTGGAAACGTAAGGCTTGAATTCGGTTAGTCCAAACGAACGCAGAATATATAACGAGAATTTAAGTGCAAACGCGACTTCACTTTCCACTTGTTCGGGAGTACAAATGATATGAGCGTCATCCTGTGTGAAGCCTCGTACCCGCGTCAATCCGTGAAGTGTGCCGGACAGTTCGTATCGATATACCGTTCCAAATTCGGCCATACGCATCGGCAAGTCGCGATATGAACGCGTCTCGCTGTTGTAGATGGTAAAGTGGAACGGGCAATTCATAGGTTTCAAGTAATATTCATCGCCATCTATATCGATGGGGTTGTACATTGAATCCCTGAAATTATCTAAATGTCCCGAAGTCTTCCATAGCTCTGATCTCCCGATATGCGGAGTATAGGCCCATTGGTATCCGTTAAGCAAATGCGCGGCCTGGCTGAACTGTTCAAGCAAAAACCGGATTATTGCACCTTTTGGATGCCACAGTACAAGCCCTTGCCCGATTTCATCAGACGTTGAAAACAGGCCGAGCTGAGCGCCGAGTTTTTTGTGGTCGTGTTCTGCTGCCTGTGATAACTTATCCTGGTATACCTGTAATTCTTCCTGTTTCTCATATGCCGCGACGTAAATTCTTTGCAGCATTTTCTTGCTTGCGTCGCCGTCCAAATAAGCACCGGAAAAGCCTGACAATACATAAGCGCACGGAATATCCCTGCCCAATAGTCGATTATTTATCGCACTGATTTTTTCGGGGTTCAACGGCTCCTTAAGGTCGAAGTCACAGTAAAACCCGCTTTCTGTGATTTCATGAAAAACCATATCTCCCGAAAACAGATCGGAGACGGCATTTCTTAACAATTCTATGAGATTGTCCTTGTAGTTTAGCATTATTACGCTCTCCTTTAATTTTTTTGGTTACGGGAGAGTGTACGGTCATCAGCCCATCGGGGCAATACAAACACATATATGCGGTCAGGGCAATCACCCCCTTTCAAGAAAATAAAAACACCCTACCGAAATATCGTCGGTAAGGTGTAAAAGAATATCCTCATTCACCCATCTACCAACGACTTTTAGAGCTAACTCCTGTCGTCGGCAAACGGCTGACTACAAAAGCTAACTCTACATGGTAGTGGTGGTGTTCATGAGTTGACGCAACATAAAGGCTCCTCTTCTCAAATGAAGTTAATCCATTATAGCACGGTCAATTAAGGATGAAAACATATATTTTAGTGACCACACGGCGAAATCATGAAACCGAAATCATGAAATTAGGAGTAAGGATTGTACCAAAACTTATTTGGATTAGGCTATAGTTATTGTTGGGACTGTAATAATTTTATACCCAGAACCGTGGCCGGAATCCTGTAATTGGGAGCAAGGTTCGATAAAACGATTACAGCGGTTCGCGAATCAGGAGAAAACCCAATATAGCTGTTGTAATCACCTGTTCCTCCATTATGCCAAATAAGGTTGTTTGTTTTATCTATTATCCAGCTCATTCCAATTTCATCCAGGTTTATTCCCATGGCCTTATAGCTGCTGTTTGATGCATTTATTACTCTTAGGCTTTCGTGGCATTGTTTCATATAATCGGAGCCATCGAATTGCATTTGTGCGTAAGAAAGCATATCTGCAATATCGGATGTTATTGCCCCGGCAGACAGATAGGCATCCCCTTCCCGCCAGTCCCAATAATGCCCCAAATCCCCGCTTTTATCAGAGATTTTTGTATTTTGAAGCTGCAATTCTTCATGGATATAGGTATTCATCAATATGGGATACTCTTGCTGATAAACGACCTCCAACACAGACCCCAATACAGCAAAACCAAAATTTGAATAGTTAAAAGAATAGTCCTTGTCTCTTAAATTAATATCGGTAATTTTTTTTAGCAGCATTTCATCAGAAATACCGTAAAAATCATTTCTTCCTGCAAAAAAATTAGAAATCATGGGAGCTTCAAAGTAATAGGCTTTATAGCCGGATGTGTGTGTAAGTAATTGCTTGATAGTGGGATAATGCTTTCCCTCCGGTAAATTGAGATAATTATCTATGGTATTATCACTGTTAATTTTATCTTCCTGAATGGCTTTGCTGATCAATGAGGCAGTGAAGGTTTTTGTAATAGAACCGATTTCATATATATGGCGTTCTTCCGGTAACTCTTCACCGTTTTCTCCGTATACCTGAAAGGACGATTGACCATCCTTGAGGATCCCTACCGTAATAATTGCATTTTTGTTATTCCGAGTTGTATATTCCAAAGCTTCGTCAAAAGTTAACTCCGGAAGCTTGCTCATTTGATTTTTTAAAAAAAGGATCACTCCGAGAGCAACCAGCAAAATACATAGAACTGCGATGCTGATGATTTTTAAAGCCCTTTTCTTTTTCGTCATAAAATCTCCATTCAAAGATATAAACGAGAACCTGTGCTAATACGCTTTGCAAAATTTTTTCGTATTATCCCTCCTAGTATTATAGCAAAAGAACGCAGCTTACGAAACAAGCTTCCCCCTACCTTCAGGCATTTGTCGGCATGGGCCAAAACTGTAACGCCGCATTATGGCTTACGGCACGCACTTATTGTATCGATGTCATTTTTCAGGCCGCTCAGGTTGCTTTACTAATTTTTGATCAGTCCTAAGAGTGAGTTTTCCATTTTTTGCATCACCACTGGAAAACCGCAGCGTGTAATAGCTATAAGGTACTAAGCCGGTGACCTCAAAGTCTATTGCCTGTGCCTTGACATTTGAATAGGTTTCCCTGTAAACAATACTGCCATCATCATCTGAAACAACACAAATTTCAGCCGTTCCCTCTACAGTTACCTTACCGGAAAATACAATACTGTCGATACCATTCTCAGTGTAAAGGATTGATTCACTATTAAAGCCAATCTGTGTACTGCTATTATTAACAAAATTAAGTGTTGTCCCGTCTCCCTTTGACAAAGAGAATTGTCCAAACAGTAAAGTGTTTGAAATAAGATAATAGAGCAAGGTGCCCGCCGCTATTATGCAAAGCCATGTAGCTATGTGCGCTATAATTACTTTATTCGTTTTTTTCATTTTCAGCCACACCTCCGTTCTCTTTTTCTTCACTGACAGTATTAGAGTAATTCCAAAGATATTTTTTGGTTATTCTCAGGTTAACCTGAATAGCAACCGCAGTT
>JAFADM010000326.1 GCA_023424865.1 Bacillota bacterium
TGACACCATTGGGCAAAAGCCTGCATTTGCTCCCGGGTATAGGTTTCGGCAAAGCCGGTGTGGAGTAGGGGCGCCAGTTGTTTAAGTTTGTCCATTTATACACCTCCGCGAATAATGGGTGTTCTGCTGAGAATTCGTCTAAAAGGATTCATAGGAGTGGGTATCCCTGTTAAAGTGCTGGCCTTCAAACAGCCCGATTAAGGTGGTGTCCAGCTGCATTTCGATGGTATTGCCGCCAGGCTTCAGGCAGCCCTGGGGCAGGGTAAAGCGATAGGGGCTCCAGGCTTTTGTTCCGGCCTGGCAGCCGTTGACAATAAGGCTCACGCTGTCTTGCAGCCAGGGATCGTCGATAAAAAGCTGACCGCAGTTTGCCTGTGACGGAAGGACAGAGGCAGTGGCCGTAAAGGATACCCTGCCGGCATAGAAAGGTATTCCCAAGGAAAGGAGATCCTTTATGGAGGCCTTTTTATCGGGATCAAAGGGCGAAAGAGCCCAGAGCCCGTCCTCCCGGAAGACGCCGAAATCCCCCATGAGATATAACGGATTGCGAATTCCGCCAAAGGAAAGATCGCTGGATAACTCAAGGGTAAGCAGGTTAGTCCCGGGAAGCAGATAAGCGCTTATATCCACGGCCAGGTTTGTGTGAAGGTAAAAGGCATGCTCCTTAAAATGCTCCTTAGTAATGGGGTGTCCGTTAACCGCCATGGTCCACCGGCCCAAAAGGGTGCCGGGCTCCATAACCAGCCATACCGGTGAGCTCTGGGGCAGCCGGTTAAAAAAGGAATAGCGGTAGGAGGCGGTCGTCGCAGGGAAGGCCAGCTCCTTGGGGCATCCGAAATAGGGCCTTTGCTGCACCGGAATCTTAAGCCCCGCCTGTTCCAGCTGGTCAATGAGGGGGAAGCTGTCGGCCCGGGCAGTCTGACCGTCATCCAGGGTCATTTCCCATGTGTCGATGCGTAAAGCGTTTTCCCGGTGGAGACGGACCGAAAAAAGGTGATCGCCGGGCAGAAAGCGGAAAGCGTCCTGTGGAGAAGTCTCAAGGCTCTCCCCGGTCAGAATGGCGGATTCAAATGCCGCCAGCTCTTTTTTGGCCTCCCGTCCACCCAGGCGGATGGAAACGGTTTGGGGGTTTTGGGAAAGGTTTGCGATAAATAGGCGCTCCTCACCGTCCCTGCCGGAGCCGTAAACACTGACGACGTCGGGACTGCCTGAGGGCAGTACTTCTCCTTGTGGGGGAAGAAGACGCTTCAGGTGACTTAAAAGGCCGGTAAGGCTGGAGGTATAAAGGCAGGCGCCGTTATTTGCTTCCGTGGCCCTATCCCCTGCAAGGTAAGCGGTGCTCCGCTCCTTAGGAGAGACGCCGAAGTAATGGCTGAGCAAGGGGGCTGGGGATCCGCTGCCAATATCCTCAAAGGGCAGGCAACCAAAGGCAACGGCTTGGCCGCCCTTATTAAGATAGGCTTTCAGGGGCTCCAGGGCACAGGCCTCCAGGTTGGTCATAAGTGGAAGAAGAAGGCAGGAAAAGCGATCGTCTCCGATGACGAAGCAGGTGCCGTCAACGGTTTTTTCCACTTTTCCGGTGGCAAAAAGCTGGGGATCCGCAATGTAATAATCCGTTTGATTGTGGATAAGCCCCTGCTGCAATTCGGCAAAGTCCTGCCCGAGCTGCTTTTTAAGGCCGGAATCCCCGGTCCAGGAGGAGGTGGCAGGATCCATTACAAGGAGGCGAACGTCCCGCCGGGTATCATGTAAAAAAGCGGCGACACGGTCCGCATAATCCACAAGGAGATGGGTATTGCGCCACCAGGGCATCTGGTAAAAGGCCGAGGCCGGCGCGTCGTGCTTTTTAAGAGCGTCGGTGGTGTAAAAAAAGCCATGGACCACCAGCCAGTCCACCCCGCTTACCGTAAGCCAGTCAAGAATCCATTTCATGTCCTGGAGGGTCATTCCCCAGCCGATACTGTGATAGGCCTCGCACAGCGCGGCCGGCTTATTGTAGAAATGGGCGGCGGAGGAGACCACCTTTCCGTTGGCTCGGTAGTTTACTCCCGGAAACACGGGCTTGCTTCCCACCTTCTGGTGCCCCGCGTCAATCCCGGGAATGTGCATATAGGCCAGCTGCTTGGATCTTAAAATGGGCTTTTCCCCGATGTAAAGCAGCTGGTTTTTCTCGCACCAGTCATAAATCTGCTTGTCATAGCTGTCGATAAAGCTTTCGGTGGCGGCGTTCCAGTAGGCGTAACGAATGGCCGCGGTTGGGGAGCCCATATCCTCGAACAGGGCGGGAAGACAGGAAATCAGGTCGATGCCGTGAAGGCTTTTAACCAGCTCCGGAAGCAGGGGGGACCAGGGTTGGAGGGGAGGGAAGGCCGTTGTTTCATCGGTAAAGATTCCCTTGACGGTCTTTCCAAAATAATTTCCAAGATATTCCCTGTATTTCTCATGGGTGGTTTTAAGATAGTACCGGATTGCATCCGGGTTGAGAGGGTCTACGAAGGTTTCAAAGTATTTGAAATGCTGCATGAGGCATTCGGTATAGATATGTATTCGCCATTGTCCCTCGGGAGGAGTCCATTGAAGGAGCTGACAGGGATCGCCTGTAAAGAAGCGTTTTCTGTTATAAGCCGTAAGGCCGCTTAGCTGGAAGACCTCCTGGGAATAGCCGGTGCCGATGAAGGCCTCCAGTGGAATAAAATCGTCCCACAGGCATTGGCCGTCCTTCAGGCGGTAGGCCCGGGCCATAAGCACCCTTCCCCAGGGGGCTTGGAGCCGCACCGTTTCGCTTCCCCGGACATCCTGAACCGTTCGTTTCAACTCCTTGCAGCAGTATTCAGGGTGATCCAGCATGACCTTGCCGCCGCTGGTGCCGCTGGGATAGGGGTATTCATCGTAGAGCCAAACCTCCATGCCCAGGCTTTCTGCGGCTTGTACCGCAACCTTTGCTTTTTCAAAGAATGTCTCGGACAAATAGGGAATTTCCATGCCCTGCCGGGGGTGAATCATAAAACCACGGATCCCCTGGCTGTGCATCTCGTGGATCTGCCGCCGTACCTCGCTGTCGCTCATATCTCCGTTCCAGAACCAGAACGGCTGTACACCTAACTGCAAACTCATTGTACATCCTCCTTACCAAAGTGGGCTGCACGCCTGCCCCATGCTTCGAATGCCAACAGGATAATTTTTATTGGCACTTCTGAGCTATAAGGCACTAAGCCTTTTACGCAGGGTTAGCCGGAAGGCTTTCCCCTCCGGCTGACCCTGCGTGTCCGACTTAAATTGACAGCTATTGCTATTTCCTATTGTATCAGAGTGTCAGTTCGCTTTGTACTGTTGGTTTACCTCTTCAATAACCTTGCTGCCGCCCTGCTTGGCCCAGTTGTCCCAGGCAGCCTGAAGACCGGCTTCGTCAATCTGGCCGCAAATATACTGAATACGGGCATCCTTAAGGATCTGATCCAGGTTGGCTCCGTTTGCGGCATAGGTGAGGGAGTTGACCAGAAATCCCCCGGCAGGGTTAAATACTGCGTAGGGTACGTTTGCTTCCTTAACCTCGTTTTCCTTAGCCCTTGCTTCCTCCAGCTCCAGTACCGGATTGGTGGAGGCCATGTTGGGAATATAGGCAATGAGCTGGTTGGCGCCGTACTGGGCGCGCTGCTCCGCTTTCTTGGTGGTGTCGTTCATAACCACCTTGCCGTTTTGAAGTGTATACCCGTCGTCACGGCCTTCCATACCATAGTCGGCAAGCACCAGCATTTCATTGTCATTCATTTTATCAAGAAGATTGAGGCAGGCTGCAATATCCTCTTCTGTCTTAGCAGCCCTGGTTAGGGCAAAGAAACCGTTCATTCCGGAGGTAGCCATAATAACAGGGGTATCGCCCCCGTTTTTTGCCAGAGCGCCGGAAAGCTGCATGCTGGCTATGCCTTCGCCGGTAACCGCGGGGATGTTGTTTTGTACGAAGTAGTCCCATACACGGCGGGCATCGTCCACAACGCTTATAAGTATGCCGCATTCCCCGTTTTTAACTGTGTCGGACCACACGCTGGAATCCCTAACCGGCCAATCCTGATAAATCAGGTTTTCCTCATACATTTTGCGCACCCAGTCGGCCGCTTCCTTGTACTCGGCTGTCAGGTGGCTGGGAATCAGCTGGCCGTCCCTTTCAACCCAGTCATTGCCCGCGCCGAACCAGGTGGTGATGATTTTCAGCGGATCCTCCGTTTTGCAAAGGGAGATGCCATAGGTATCCCGCTTGCCGTTGCCGTCCGGATCCATTTCTGAAAAAGCCTTGCACATATTATACAAATCTTCCAAAGTCTTGGGTTCGGAAAGTCCCAGCTTGTCAGCCCAGTCCTTGCGGTAGCCGAAGCCGTTTCGGCCAATGGGCCGGGCGCGGTAGATGCCTATAAGCTTTCCGTCCACCGTGATGAGCTTATTGACATTGTCATTGCTCTGACTCAGATTAGGGTATTTGGAGGCATCGGATATATAGCCGCTTAAATCCACGAAGGCACCGGCATTGGCTGCCTGAACCACGGTGGCGTTCAGGGTGGGAACGGTGAGGATCATGGGCATATTGTCGGCAGCCATAAGAGTTACTCCCAGCTTCTCATCATAGCTGTCCACCGGAACCCAGGTAAAATCAATATTGGTGTTGGTGTACTCCTCAATTTGTTTAATAACAAGATCCGCACCCTCCGCCGAAAAGGGGGTCGTGGTGTAGGAAATGCCCATTAAGGTAACCGTGGGACGCTCGCCGCCGGAACCGGCAGGTGTCTGGGAAGCATTGCCGGTAGGAGTGCTCCCGGGCTGTGCGGTTCCCCCGCAGCCCGCAAGCGTACCGGTTAAGAGTATTGCCGCAAGAAATGCGGAAAGAAGCCTCTTCCTTTGCATAGATAAAATTCCTCCTTTAAATAGTGTTTATTTACAGGCGGCGCAATGCCGCCATAAATAACGGTCAGCCTTTCACGGCGCCAACCATGACGCCCTTGGTGAAGAACCGCTGTACGAAAGGGTAAACGATAAGGATAGGAACGGTTGCAACCACTGTGGTGGCCATTTTAACAGCCTTTTCCGGCGGTGCGCCGAAAAGCCCGTAATCCATATCAATGCCCTCGGCGTTGATGCTGCCGGCCAGCAATACGATTTTGCGCAGCACCACCTGCACCACCTCCTTGGCCGGATCGCTGATGTAGAGCATGGCGTTGAAGTAATCGTTCCAGAAGCCCACCGCGTAAAAAAGGGAAATGGAGGCGATGGCGGGCAGGGAAAGAGGAAGAATGATACGTATAAAAATGCCCAGATCATTGTACCCGTCCAATGTGGCGGCCTCTTCCAGCTCCTTTGGAATGCCCTGGAAGAAATTCTTCAGAATAACCATGTTAAAGGCATTCAGTGCCCCCGGCAGCACCAGGGAGCCGAAGCTGTTGGTGAGTCCCAGCTTCTGTACCACAAGGTAAGTGGGGATCATGCCTCCGGAGAAAACCATGGTGACAATAACCAGGTTTAAAAGCACATTCCTTCCGCGAAAATCCCCCCGGCTTAAGGGGTAGGCAAAGGTGCAGGTGCAGAACATGGCGATAAGTGTTCCCAGAAGAGTGACAAACACCGAGTTCTTAAGGCCCTTGAACACATCGCCTGTTTCCAGTATGTAGCGGTAGGCGTTAAGTGAAATATCCTTTGGTATGAGGAAGAAGGGCTGCTCGGTTAATTGCCGCTCGGTGGCCAGGGAGCCGGCTACCACATAGAGAAAGGGCAGAATGGTGGAAACGGCAAATACCCCGACAAACAGATAAATCAATACTTGTACGCTGTTATAGCCTAAGCCCTCGTTAATGGCATTTCTTTTTTTTAGCTGCATGGTTAACCCCCTAGTTAGTAAATTCCGCTTTCACCGCTCTTTTTGGCAATCCAGTTGGCTGAAAGCACCATAATCATTCCGACGAAGGATTTAAACAGGCCCACCGCTGTGGCGTAGGAATACTGGCCCTGCTTGATTCCCCGGGTATAAACATAGGTGTCGAACACCTCGGCGGTGCTGATGTTCAGGGAATTCTGCATGAGGAAAATCTGCTCGTAGCCGGTGTTCAGTATGGAGCCTACCCGGAGAATGAGCATATTGATGATGGTCCCCGTATAGCGGGCAGGGTGATATGCCACATCAGGCGCCAGCGCCCTGCTCCGTCGATTTTTCCGGCCTCGTACAGCCCCATGTCCACACCGGACAGGGCCGCAAGAAAGACGATGGTACCGTAGCCCGTTTCCTTCCATATGGTCTGGCCCACAATCATCCCCCTGAAATTGGAGGGAGACGCCAGAAAGTCCACAGGGGTATCCCGAAACAGCATGAGGAACTGATTGATAAGCCCATCGTTGATATTAAAAAGGGTATAGGTAAGGCTGGCGATAATAACATAGGAAATAAAATGGGGGATATAGACAAGGGTCTGGCTGACCCTTTTGTACCAGGAGCTGCGGATTTCGTTGAGCATCAGGGCCAGGATTATGGGCGCCGGGAAATAGAAAATCAGATTCAAAAAGGAAATAGCCAGAGTATTAAGGAACAGGCGGAGAAAATCCGGACTCATAAACAGGTTTTGAAAGTGGTAAAGCCCAACAAATTTACTTTCCAGAAAGCCCAGAAAGGGGCTGAAGTTCTGAAAAGCAATAACGATACCTGCCATGGGGATATAACGAAAAACGATAAGATAGATAAGTCCTGGCAAAACCATAACATACAGCCAGGGATGCGCCTTGACGTATGACAAAAAGGAATGCTTCAGAGGTACTGCTTTTACATTTCTTTCGACGGACAGTGCGGCCTTTTCCATTAAGACGATTTCCTCCTCAATGATTTAATCACCAATTAAAAATAGGTCATTTTAAGAATTTGTCATTATAGACAATAAACGATTTGGCGCGGCGGTGATTTTTGATATTACAAACATTAACACCGGGGTACGGCTTTTTCAATAATCAATATATCGCATGGATTATTATGGCGAAAAGGGCATGGCGAAACGGTTTAGGGGTGCTCACCTCAAAGGCGGGGCACCGCTAAATACTCTGAATCTCTTATTGAAAGATTTTGATTATCGGAAGATGATTAGGAGAAAAAAGTTAAAAAGGGTTTAATTAACACTATTTATTATGCGTTTACCGGGTTGTGCCCGAGTCCTTGCGAAACCGGCCGGGAGTGGCTCCCTTGTGTTTGACAAAAAAGCGGATAAAATTTTGGGCATTGGTGTACCCGAGGATTTCTGCTATTTCGGATACGGGCAGAGTGGTGTTGAGGAGCATGTCCTCCGCCATGGACAGCTTTTCTTCGGCAACGAAATCGGTAAAATTCATTCCTTTCTTATTTTTCAGTACCCGCCAGACATAGCTGGGATGATAGCCGAGCCTGTCGGCGCATTCTGTCAGGGTAATATCGCCCCGGGTTTCCTTGACAAGCTGGGCAATGCGATCAAAAATTTCAGGCGATGCGCTTGTACGGAACTGCTCCAGGGCCTTAATAACCGGGAGAATCACCTTAGCCCTGAGAAACCCCTTCAGGGTGTCGGGGGTGTAGCACTGTGCGGCTTGTATGAAAAGGCTTTCCTCTTCCTTTTCATAAATCGTATTGACCGATAAGCC
>JAFADM010000362.1 GCA_023424865.1 Bacillota bacterium
CCAGCAAGGCTAACGAGCTGTTTTTCGAACCGGGCATCTCAAGGCTTCCCTTAAGCGCATCGGTACGGGTAACTTCAATCCAACGCATAATCAATCCTGCTTTCTTTTGTAGACTGATGGACACTTAAGCGGGCATAGCCCGCAACCCAATGGATCCTAAAAGCGCCGATGAAACAGCTTGTTTTTTTACTGGCGCTTCATAGCTATAAGATGCTATTGGTATTATATCCGATCTCATACGTATTGTTAATCATTTTTTGTATTTTATACAAAAAATCGAATTTATATTAGGCAGTCTGTTAAATTGGATGAGTGAAGCCGCTCTATATCTTATTGAAAAAAAGGATTTTAATGCCAGGATACGACAGAAGGCCAAACCGCATAACCCGCGATTTGGCCTTCTATCTGAAAACTCATTTACACACTTTCTTCAAACATGGTACGAATTTGTGCTTCCGTAATGGGGAAGGGCATGTTGCCCACATTCTTCGCTTTAATTGCCATAGCCGCATAACGATCCTTTTGCTGTACGGTCAGCTTTTCCTTACCGGGCATAAGAGGATCCAGAAGTGCGCCGAAGGCATCAATGTCAGAGGCACCGAAGGCCTTAAGTATGGCATCCACGGTTTCCTTAGCATAGCTGCAGGAGGTGCGGAGCAGCGCTGTAAGTAAAAGACCGTTGGCTCTTCCGTGATCAATATCGTGAAAATAGGTGAGGGAATAGCCCATGGCATGAACCACAGTGGTACCTGTGTGGGCAATGACAATGCCGCCCAAACAGGAAGCATAAAGGAGAACCTCCCTATCCTCGGGAGTGAGAATACCTTTTTTCAGTGCTTCCATGGTTTTCCCGATGAGAGCAATAGCTTCCAGGGCAAGTGCGTCGCTGACAAGGCCTGCCCGGTTGGACAGCATTCCCTCAACCACATGGGAAAGAGCATCCAGAGCCGTGTTGCGGGTGGTGATAAGGCCCAGCTCCTGCGTATAGGCCGCATCCAGAAAGGCCAGCTTGGGGAAAATGGAGGGGGAGGCAATGCTGGTTTTGGTCTCCGCAGCATCGTTGGTAAGGATGGAATATTGGGTCACCTCGCTGCCGGTTCCGGAGGTAGTGGGTACAAGGGCCAGTGGGAGTACCTTTTTAGGGTCAAAGCCCAATGAGAAAAGGGCATCGTCTGCAATATCAGGATGGCTTGCAAGTATGGCAATGGCTTTGGCCGCGTCCATGGGGCTGCCGCCGCCGATTCCTACGATAAAATCCGCTCCGAAGGCCCGGGCACTGTCGCCGCCCTTACGAACGCTGGGGATTGTGGGATTACTATCGACCTCGTCAAAAACAGCATAGGGGATTTGAACGGATTCCAGAGCATCCGTAACGTCCTTCAGGGAGCCGTTTTTCTTGGCAGATGAGCGGCCGGTTACAATGAGAGCCCTGGTGCCCAGGGTTTTAAACAGTGGGGCATTGCTCTTAATGCAGCCTGGGCCTGAAAGAACCTGAGTGGGCATAAAGAATTTTAAATTCACAAAAAATACCTCCTCGCTGAAAGCGAATTTTAAAGTCATGAAAAGAAAAAATGTCAATAAAAATAAAATAAACCCCTCTTTAGGGAGTATGTTCAATAAACCTACTCTACAGGATAAAACGCGGTTTTACAAGCAAATGAATAAAATCTCCTCATAAACCGGAACCCGCGTAAACTGCCGCACAAAGGGTGTTGTGCTGCATTTACAAACAAAAAGGGCATGTTATATTTGTGATGAAGAAACATAGACAAGAAGGGGACGTGGGTGCTATAATCATGTTCATGCCGGATGTATCAGAAGCACATTTGCTAATGGGAATGACGGCATAACGCAGCGCTCCTTGTGGAGTCAACGGGAGGGCGGTGCATGTTACACGGCGATGTAGCCGATAAAGCGTATTTGAATAAATAAAAGAATTGAATAACACTTAAACGATAGCAAGGGCGCTCATGAAAGGTAATGGATTTTCATGTGCGCTTTTTTAGTTTTTAAGGAAGTCGGATACGCCAAATGAAAAGGAGTGTGGATTAAATGGATTTAGTCATTAAAAACGGTCTTGTAATTAATGCCAACAGCCGCTTCAAGGCGGATATCGGCATCAAGAACGGAAAAATTGCCGCAATAGGCGAGGGCTTGGATACCAAAGGCGCAGAGGTGGTGGACGCTGAAGGCAAATATGTTCTCCCCGGAGCCATTGACGTTCATACCCATCTGCAGATGCCCTTTGGCGGTACGGTTTCATCCGACAGCTACTTTGCCGGAACCCGGGCGGCAGCCTGCGGCGGTGTGACCACGGTTTTTGATTTCTGCATGCAAAGAAAAGGCATGGGCATCATTGAGACCGTGGAGGGAAGGGATGCTCTGTGCGCTCCCCAGGCCTGTGTGGATTATGCCTTTCATGTAGGGCTTACCGACTTAACCGACGCTGTGCTGGAGGAGTTTAAGGCCGCCTGCGACTACGGTGTGCCCAGCTTTAAAATGTTTATGGTCTACAAAAAAGAAGGCCTTATGGTAAATGACGGAGACATTTACAAGGCCCTGGTAAGAGCCAAAGAAACAGGGGCTCTGGTCAGTGTGCATGCGGAGAACCCGGATGTTATCGACCTTCGTATTGCTCAGTATCTTAAGGAAGGTAAAACCAGCGCCTGGTACCATTACATGAGCCGTCCCGAATTTGTGGAGGCGGAAGCCGATATTCGCGCTATTCATTGGGCCAAGGCTACGGGAGCTCCCTTATACATTGTCCATCTGGCTAATAAGGAAGGAGCCGAGGCGGTTAAAGCGGCAGTCAGCGAAGGCTATGAGATATATGCCGAGACCTGTCCCCAGTACCTTCATTTCACCAGTGATGTGTATAAGAGGGAGGACGGGCGCAATTTTGTCTGCTCGCCGCCCATGAAGAACCAGGAAAGCCAGGATGCGCTTTGGAAAGGCATCAAGCAGGGGTATATTTCCACTGTGGCTACGGATCATTGTCCCTTCCAGAGTACGGAAAAGGATTGGGGAAAGGATGATTTTACTAAAATACCCAATGGCTGTATGGGTATTGAAAACCTCTATCCCTATATGCTGGGAGAGGCGGGCAAGGGCCGTTTATCCTTTGAGCGCGCCGTTGAGCTGTGCAGCTACAATCCGGCAAAAATCTTCGGCTGCAAGACCAAGGGCTTCCTGGCCCCCGGCTATGACGCCGACGTGGTGATTTATGATCCTGAAAAATCCTTTACCGTGAGCCGGTCCAATATGCATTCCGATGTGGATTATACAATATGGGAAGGCCTTGAGGTAAAAGGCTATCCTCTTAAAACCTACTCCCGGGGAAAGCTGGTTTACGATAACGGGGATTTTGTAGGAGAAGCCGGATGGGGCAAATTCTTAAAAAGAGACAGAAGCTGATAAAGAGAGCCGTTAAGTAATAAAACCAATATAAATTGCGGCGTTATACGCCGCATTTATATTTAACAGCCACCCCCTGCGGAAAGTCCGTTTAGTGCAGCCGTTAGTGTCTCACGTTATTCACTTTATGATTGTGGGCACAAAAAAGTTCTCAGGCTGTCCGAGGATTTGGGTAAACGGGTAGGGGGTGTTTACAACTATACCTTAAAGGAGGAAATAGCATGCCAAATTATGACAGCAGCAAGTACATGATGGCAGCCGAGGAAGCGGCACGCTGCCTTTTATGCCATGAAGCACCCTGTAGCCGGGCCTGTCCCGCAGGAATCGATCCGGCCCGGTTTATTCAGGCCCTTCGTTTCCGCAATTTTAAGGGCGGTGCAAAAAATATAAGGGAAAACAATGTCTTCGGAGGGGTATGTGCAAAGCTTTGCGAGGCTTCGCGCTACTGCCAGTCGGCCTGTATACGTAAAAAGCTGGACCGTCCGGTGGATATACCCGGGCTACAGGCTTTTTTGGTTGATTATGAATGGGAAAACAATATGAAAATTCTAAAACCCCTTCCTTCCAATGGAAAAAGTGCGGCCATACTGGGCGCCGGAATAGCCGCTGTGACCTGTGGGGCGCAGCTTGCCCTGGCAGGGTTCAAGGTGAAAATTTATGCTCTGGGTGAGGTTGCGGGCAAAGCCCTTTTAAAGGAAGCCGCACAAGGCCGCATTGACAAGGGGATCATTGAAAAGGAGCTGGAGCTTGTTAAGGAGCTGGGAGTTGAGTTTATTCCCCATGTTAACCTGGAAACCGTTGCCGACAGGGAGGAATTCCGTGAAAGCGGCTTCGATGCCCTTGTTATTACGGCAAGAAGCGCGGTGAATACCGTACAGAGCATGTCGGGCAAGACGCCGGTATTCTTCTCCGGCGACCTTATCATTGGTCCTGACGATTATGTTTATTCCGTAAAAAAAGGCAAATTAACCGCCGGGCAAATTATTAAGCTGGTGGGTCCCAAGGAGGAGGCAGTATGAATCCGTTAGCCATGAAATTCTGCGGTCTTGAAACCGATAATCCCTTTTTCCTGTCCTCTTCCTGTGTGGCCGGGAATTACGAAATGTGTGCCCGTGCCCTGGACATGGGCTGGGGTGGCATTGTCACCAAAACCTTCGGCTTCTATGTGCCCAATGAGCTTTCCCCCCGCTTTGATGCAGTGTATAAGGAGGGCACTCCCTTCGTGGGCTTTAAGAACCTGGAGCAAATTTCCGACAAGCCCCTGGATGAAAACCTCAAATGGGTGGAAAGGCTCAAAAGGGATTATCCCCATAAAGGTGTCATTGTCTCTATAATGGGCGAAACAGAGGAAGAGTGGACAAAAATCGCTCAAATGGCACAGCAGGCCGGGGCGGATATTCTGGAATGTAATTTTTCCTGTCCTCACATGGCCGAAAATGGCATGGGCTGCGACGTAGGCCAGGACACTTCCCTGGTGGAGCGCTTCTGTCAGGCTGTAAGAAAGGGTACCACCCTTCCGTTTTTGGCTAAAATGACTCCCAATATCGGAAATATGGAGCCCTCTGCCATTGCCGCCATAAAAGGCGGTGCGGACGGAATAGCAGCCATTAATACCATTAAAAGCATTACCGGGCTCAAGCTTGATAATTTAAGCTCCTATCCGGATATCCGGGGTAAATCCTCCACCGGAGGCTATTCCGGCAAGGCTATTAAGCCCATTGCCCTACGCTTTATTAAGGATATGGCTTCCCATCCTGAGCTTAAGGGTATACCCCTAAGCGGCATGGGCGGTATTGAAACCTGGGAGGATGCCCTGGAATTTATTCTTCTGGGAGCAACCAACCTTCAGGTAACCACAGCTGTCATGCAATACGGCTACCGTATTATAAAGGACATTGTGGAAGGCGCCCTCTTTTATCTTGAGGATTACGGCTATAAGAGCCTTAATGACCTGGTAGGCTTAGGGCTTCCCAATCTGGTTTCCCCTGATACCCTGGACAGAGGCGTGGTCTATCCTCCTTCCATAAATGAAAAGGCCTGTATTGGCTGCGGACGCTGCTACCTTTCCTGTGCAGACGGCGGGCATCAGGCTGTGTGCTGGGCCAGCGGCCCCAGACGTCCCTCCATCCTTTTGGACAAATGTGTAGGCTGTCATCTATGTGCCCTGGTTTGCCCCACGGGAGCCATCGGATAAAACGGGCTTAACAGGACATATTAAAAGGATACAATAGTACATTGTACCTTGTTGACAGGTTATTGGCAGCATTATATAATTTTGTAGTCATCCTGGGTATTACCGCAGGATGCAACAGTATATCAGAGGGTTTTCGGTTGGGGCGCCAGGCGCCTTTCAAGAACGGACGGCTTTTTGGGTGGAGAGCATAGCGTAGCTTTGCTTGTCCACCCTCCTGTGTTTTTGGAGGATAAATATGAAAATCATCATTATTGGCGACGGTAAGGTCGGCTATACGCTGGCGGAGCACCTGTCAAAGGAAGATAACGATGTTACCATCATTGACAAAAATCCGGATGCCCTCCGCAAGGCCAATGAGTTTCTGGATGTCATGTGTGTCAAGGGGAACGGCGTCAGTACACGCATATTGCTTGAGGCAGGCGTAAAGGAGGCAGATCTTCTTATTGCCGCCACTACCAGTGACGAAATGAATATGGTATGCTGCCTTACCGCTAAAAAGCTGGGAGCCGAGCATACCATCGCCCGAATCCGTGATCCTGAATACGCTAATGAATTGTCCCTTTTAAAAAACGAGTTGGAGCTGGATATGGTAATCAATCCGGAACAGGCCGCAGCAGGGGAAATTGCCCGTCTTCTCCGTTTCCCCACAGCTTCCAATGTTGATGTGTTTGCCAAGGGGAGAGTGGAGCTTGTTGAGCTGAGGGTTTCCGCGGGCCTTCCTCTTGCGGGGATGAAGCTTAAGGAAATTCGATGGAAATCGGCCTCCTCCGTTTTAATTGGTGCTATAAGCCGGGGAGACGAGCTTCTTATTCCCAACGGCGAATCGGAAATCAGGGAAGGGGATACCCTTTATATTGCAGGCAAGCCGTCCAGTATTTTTCAGTTTTCAAAACAAATAGGTATGCTCCCTCATAAGGTCAGAAATGTTATGATCGTAGGAGGAGGCCGTATTGCCTATTATCTTACCCGATACTTAAATGACACGGGAATCAGTGTAAAAATTATCGAGATGGATCACAAGCGGTGTCTGGAGCTGACGGAACTCTTACCCAAAGCCCTCATTATTTGCGGCGACGGCTCTGATGACACGCTGCTTCACTCGGAAAACCTGGACGAAATGGGCGCGTTTGTATCGCTTACCGGCCGGGATGAAGAAAATTTAATGTCTGCGCTTCTTGCAAAGGAAAGCGGTGTTCCAAAGGTTGTGGCTAAGATTAACCGCATCAACTACACGGAAGTCATCCGGCGTATGGGAATTGACAGTGTGGTAAGCCCCAAGCTCATCACCGCCAATCAAATTCTCAAATATGTCCGGGGACTCAAAAACGCCTTGGGAAATCCTGTTGAGACCTTGTATAAAATAATTGACGGAAAAGCGGAAGCGCTGGAGTTTACGGCGGGCAGATCCACAACCTTTTTAAACAGGCCCCTAAAGCAGCTTAATATACGTAAGGAGGTTCTGGTAGCCGCATTGGTGAGACGAAACGAAATTATTATCCCTCATGGCAATGACATGATTAAGCTGGGAGACAGTGTCATTATCATAACACGGGAGCATGCCTTTTCCGATCTGAATGAAATCATCCGGACGGAGGATATGTAAAATGAATTTCAGGATGATATTCAAAAGCCTTGGAATGGTGTTATGCATTGAAGCGGCCTGTATGCTTCCCTCTTTTATTATTTCCGCTATTTCGGGGGAGGGGGATAGTCCGGCATTCCTTTTTTCAATGACCGCCCTTCTTGCCGCAGGCTTCCTTCTTTCACTGATAAAGCCTGCCAAAACCAGTATTTACGCAAGAGACGGCTTTGCCATCGTAGCTCTGGGCTGGATAACGGTTTCACTGTTTGGCTCGCTTCCTTTCTTGTTCAGCGGCGCCATTCCCTCCTTTTGGGATGCTTTTTTTGAGTCTGTCTCAGGCTTTTCCACCACCGGCGCCACTATTTTGAAAGACATTGAAAGCCTTCCAAAAGGAATCCTTTTTTGGAGAAGCTTTACTCATTGGATGGGAGGAATGGGGGTTTTAGTGCTTACTCTGGCTATCCTGCCCTCTGTGGGAGCCAACAGCTTTCACATTATGAAGGCGGAAAGCCCCGGCCCCACACCGGGCAAGCTTGTTCCCAAAATCGGACAGACGGCCAAAATCCTTTACTCCATATACATTGTTCTTACACTGGGGGAAGTGCTGCTTCTTCTTGCCGGAGGCATGAGCCTGTACGATGCTCTGATCCATGCCTTCGGTACGGCAGGCACAGGCGGTTTTTCAAATAAGAACAGCAGCATCGGCTATTATGACAGCCCTTACCTGGAAGGAGTAATAACTGTTTTTATGCTGCTCTTTGGCATCAACTTTGCCTTATATTATTACGGTATGAAAGGAAATTTGAAATCCGTCTATAAGGACGAGGAACTGCGGTTTTACCTTTTTGTGGTCGGTACGTCCGTCCTTTTTATAGGTACGGATTTGGCCTCTATCGGGTTTTACTCTCCGGGCACGAGCTTTCGTGAAGCGGCTTTTCAGGTAAGCTCCATTATAACCACAACAGGATATGCCACGGTTGATTTTAATTTATGGCCTGTGTTCAGCCAGGGGGTTTTAATGGTTCTTATGTTCATCGGAGGCAGTGCGGGATCAACCGGCGGGGGAATAAAATGTATCCGCATATTGGTGCTTTTAAAAGTCATGCGAAGAGAAATTGCCAGAGTTATCCATCCCCGATCCGTTTATACCGTCAAAATCGGGGGTAAGGTCGTGGAAGAGGAAACGCTTTCGGGCATCATGACATTCTTCTTTGTGTACCTGTTTCTATTTGTTCTTGCCACACTGGCAATCTCACTTAACGGGGAAGACCTGATTACAACCGTGACCTCTGTAGGTGCTACGCTTAATAATGTGGGCCCGGGCCTGGGGCTGGTTGGACCCATGGGTAACTTTTCAGGATTTTCTGATTTCAGCAAGGCTGTGCTTTCGGCGTGCATGATTTTTGGACGACTTGAAATATATCCCATGTTGATTCTCTTTTCGCTCGCCTTCTGGAAAAAGGTCAACATATAAAATACCTGTTTGCTTAGATGCTCCTCAGAGCATCGATGGGATTAAGCTTGGAAGCTTTCCTGGCCGGTGCATAGCCGAAAAGAATACCTACGGCAGCGGAAAAGCCTAGAGCCAAAAGCACGGTGGAAAGGGTGAGAAATGGGGTAATACCGATAACGGCGCAGATAAGAAAGGCAATGGCCGTTCCGGAAAGGAGCCCTATAATCCCCCCTGCAAGGGATAAAAACACCGCCTCCATGATAAACTGCTGGCGTATGCGGGCGGGTTCTGCTCCCAGGGCCTTCCGAAGGCCGATTTCAGGGGTTCTTTCCGTAACCGATACCAGCATCATGTTCATTATTCCGATGCCGCCGACAATAAGGGAGATGGAGGCAATTCCGCCAAGCATAAGGGAAAGCATGCCTGTGATGCGGGTGATGGTGGTGAGCATTTCCTGGAGGTTATAGAGGCGAAAGCTGTTCTCCTTATAATTGAAGGCTTCATAAAGCACCTGTTCAAGATCGGCGGAGATGGCCTCCGAGAGAGACGGATTAGACATAAACACCTCGACTCCGGAGACGGTGCGGGTGCGCATAAGCTTCATGGCTGCGGTATAGGGGATGATAACCGTATTGTTTGTGGAGCTCATGGAGAAGCTGGAGGATTCCTGGAGGACGCCCACAATTTTATAGGAAAGGCCTCCGATAATAAGCTCCTTCCCAAGGGGAGAGATGCCCCAGAACAGCTCCTGCCTTATAGCAGAGCCGATAAGGCAGACTTTATTGGCGTTTTCCACATCCAGCCGGTTAATGAATCTTCCCTTATCAATAAGGCTGTCCGTGTTTTGAAAGTAAACTTGATTTTTGCCCTGAACGGTGATGCTGTCTAAGGTTTTACCGTTTCCTGCTATGGTGTACCGCCCGGAAATATTCGGAGAAACACCCGCTACATGCTCTACCGCGGAGAGAGCAGTCAAATCTCTTTCCGTCAGGCCGGATTTCAGCGCGGTTCCGTAAGCGTTGACGGTTATCTTGTCAGCTCCCAGGGTCTGCATCTGCACCGTCACTTCGTTGGTAGCGCCCTGGACAATGGTTATCAGGGCAATGATGGAAGCCACGCCGATGACAATCCCAAGGATGGTTAAAAAGGATCGCATTTTATTATGAATGAGATTAAACCAGGAGATTTTAAGGCTCTCTTTGAACATGCTCCGACTCCTCCTTAAGCCTTCCGTCCAGAATGTGCACGATGCGTCCTGCAAAACGGGCAATTTGATCATCATGGGTTATCATCACAATGGTTTTGCCCTCCTTGTAAAGCTCATTAAAAAGGGTCATAATCTGTGCGCCGGTTTTTTGATCCAGTGCCCCGGTGGGCTCGTCCGCCAGAAGCAGGGTGGGGCTGGTGACCAGAGCCCTGGCAATGGCTACCCGCTGCTGTTGGCCTCCTGAGAGCTGGTTGGGCCGGTTTTTCATTTTATCGGAAAGCCCCACCCGTTCCAGCATTTCAGCTGCGCGGTTCAGTCGTTTCTTTTCAGGAAGCCCGGCATAGATAAGGGGGAGCTCCACATTTTGAAGAGCGGAAAGCCTTGAAAGAAGCTGAAACTGCTGAAAAACAAAGCCGATTTCCTTGTTTCGGATACGGGCCAGGCTTACCTCGTCCAG
>JAFADM010000410.1 GCA_023424865.1 Bacillota bacterium
CTTCTGAAAGAGAGGTTGGATAATGAAATTACTCTGGCGTGTGGCCAAGGAAGCAAAAAAATACAGGGGACTTTTAATTATAGGGGCCTTGTCCACCCTGATGCTCACCGCATTAAACTTAATTGCCCCAAGGCTTTTAAGCCAAATAACCACAATTGTATCCCAGGGAATAACGGATGAAGGGCTGGAGCACATTTTCTACCTGTCCCTTGCCCTTTTTCTTATTTATGCCCTTCGCATACTCTTTCGCTTCCTTAGCAATTACATGTCCCATAACGCGGCCTGGCGCTGTGTTCAGGATTTGAGAATTAAGGTTTACAACCATATGCAGTCCTTTTCCCTGGCTTATTTTCACAATAAGCAGACAGGTGAGCTTATGAGCCGGGTGGTTAATGATACGGCTGAATTTGAACTGCTTTACGCCCATATCATGCCTGAGACGGTCACAAATTTCGTCACCCTGGCAGGCGTTTTAATCATTCTGTTTTTCACCAACGCCAAACTGGCGCTCCTCACCTGCATACCTGTTCCCTTTATCCTCCTTTGCGGGTGGCTTTTAGCCAAAAAGGTTCAGCCCAATTTCAAAAAAATGCGGGTATCCCTGGCCTCCCTCAACGCCCAGCTTCAGGATAATTTTTCGGGAATACATGAAATCCAGGCCTTCGGCCAGCAGCGCCATGAAAGCGGGCGGGTGTACGACAGGGCCAGTGAATTTACCAAAAATATGCTCAGCGCCTTGAAGCTCAGCGCGGTTTTCCATCCTACCGTTGAGTTTCTTACCGCTCTGGGAACGGTTATTGTAGTGGGCTTCGGAGGTTATTTGGCCTACCGGCAGCAGCTTACGGTAGGGGATATTGTGGCCTTTCTTTTGTACCTTGCCCTTTTTTACGCTCCCATTACGGGCGTCACCCAGCTTTTGGAGAATGCCCAGCAAGCCATGGCGGGAGCTGAGCGCGTTCTGGAAATTCTTGACGCCGATACGGATATTAAGGATAAGCCTCATGCTCCGGACTTACCTGCTATCAAGGGTCATATTCGCTTTGAAGATGTTTCCTTTGGCTATATTCCTGAAAAGCAGGTTCTGGATAAGGTGAGCTTTGAGGTAGAGCCGGGACAGATGGTGGCCCTGGTGGGGCCTACCGGGGTCGGCAAAACTACCCTGATCCAGCTTGCTTCCCGTTTTTACGATCCTACCATGGGAAGGGTGACGGTGGACGGTTATGATCTTCGTGATGTCACTCAGGAAAGCCTTAGAAGCCAGATTGCCATGGTGCTTCAGGATACCTTTTTATTTAACGGCACCGTAACGCAGAATATTGCCTACGCACGGCCTGACGCCACCATGGAGGAGATTGTGGCGGCGGCTAAGGCAGCCCGCATCTACGACGATATCATGCAAATGCCCCAGGGTTTTGACACCCATGTGGGGGAGAGGGGAACAAAGCTCTCAGGCGGACAAAAGCAGCGTATTGCCATAGCAAGAGCTATTTTAAGGCAGGCTCCCATCCTCATACTGGATGAAGCCACGGCATCGGTGGATACCAAAACGGAAGCCCAAATCCAGCAGGCTCTCTTGGAGCTTGCCGGCACCCGCACCATCATCGCCATTGCCCACCGGCTTTCCACCATACGACGAGCAGATAAAATACTGGTTTTTGAAAACGGCAGAATCGTTCAGAGCGGTACCCATGAAGAGCTCATCGACACTCCCGGCATGTACCGTGATATGTGCAGGGTTCAGGCGGAAAGCGCCATGCTGGATTTCGGAACTTAAGGTCTGTCGGGCATAAGCTTATATAAAAAGGACTTCCTTATAATAGGGAAGTCTTTTTTTCTTATTGACACGGAGAATTCAGGATGATAAAATAATTTCGAGGTTAGTTAGTTAAGCAGTTAACCGGTATAATAAAGGAGGCGATAGGTTGCAGATCGATTTTAATTCCGAAAAACCTATTTTTCTTCAAATTGCGGAGGGTCTGGAAGATGCCATTCTTTCAGGAGCTCTTCCTGAAGAAAGTCAAATCCCTTCCATAACGGAGTTTGCGGTGAGCTTTAAAATCAATCCGGCCACCGCGCTTAAGGGTATAACGCTGCTGGTGGACGAGGGGATTATTTATAAGAAGCGGGGTATAGGAATGTTTGTTGCGTCAGGTGCCTTGAACAAGCTCTTGCAAAAGAGAAGGGAACAGTTTTTCGAATGCTTTATTGTAAGCCTTATCAGTGAGGCCGAAAGGCTGGGGCTGTCGGAGGCGGATATTAAATCCATGATAGAAAGAGGGTTTAAAAAATGAAAGGTATCGCTATAAACAACATCAGTAAGAGCTACGATAAGGTGAGGGCCCTTGATAATGTTCAGTTGCATTTGCAGGAAAATAAAATCTACGGTCTTTTGGGCCGCAATGGAGCCGGTAAAACAAGCCTGCTCAATATCATAAACGGACGAATTTTTGCTGACAGCGGCCAGGTGCTGGTGGACGGGGATCCTGCCCTTGAAAATGACAAAGTGCTGCGCAAGCTTTTTATGACCTCGGAGAAAACCCTTTACCCTGAAAGTATGCGGATTGGGGAGGTTTACGAATGGACCCGGACTTTCTACCCGGACTTTGATATGGCTTATGCCAAAAAGGCCTCCGACTTGTTTGAACTGGATACAAGAAAAAAGGTTAAATCCCTGTCTACAGGCTTTGTCTCCATTTTCAAGCTGGTGGCGGCACTGTCTGCCAATACGCCTTATCTTTTCTTTGACGAGCCGGTATTGGGCCTGGATGCCAACAACCGCGACTTATTTTATAGGCTGCTCCTTGAAAAATATTGTGAAAGCCCCTGCACCATTGTTATTTCCACTCATTTAATCGAAGAGGTTTCCTCTGTGATTGAGGATGTTATTGTAATAAAAAGCGGAACCATTCTGGTGAATGAGCCCAGAGAGAGCCTTCTGTCCAGAGGGTACACCGTTTCCGGAATGGCAGGTGCTGTGGATGCCTGGACGAAAGGCAAAAACATCATGGCTGCAGATACTTTGGGCGGCCTTAAAACGGCTTATATTCTTGATGAAAATAAAGCGGATCTTCCTTCGGATCTCACCTTGGGAAAGATGGATCTTCAAAAGCTTTTCATTCATCTTACCAATTCCTGAAACGGAAGGTCAGAGTTTTCAGTACAGTTAGAATTAATAAGGAGGCATTGGCCATGATTTTAAAAACGGCATATAAATATCAATTGGCGGATTATAAAAAACCGATAGCCATTTACTATGGCATTATAGCAGCCATAATCAGCCTGGTCTTTTTCTTTGGCTTGAGCGTACGTATTTTCAGCGGCAGCACCAGCACCTCTTCAACCCTGCAAATTGGCGCTATGGATGCAACCACCGCCGTCTTTTTGTTCGTTATGGGTTTAAACAGCTTTAGGGAATCCTTCTTTATGCTCCTCCAAAACGGAATTTCAAGAAAAACCTTTTTTATGACCAGATTCATTTCGTCCTCTGTTGCAGCCGTCATTATGGCTGCTATCGATAATCTTCTGGTTCTGGTTGGAAAGGGACTGTTCTCTGTAAACGAAAAGCTTCAAATAGAGACTCTCGTGGAACAGCTTTACAACAGAGGACCAAATCCTCCGGTCCTTCTGCAAAGCTTTTTTCGCGGTACGGTTTTTGATTTCTTTATGTATTTGGCGGTAATCAGCCTGGGCTTTTTTATAACCATTATCTTCTACCGCCTGAATCAAACGGGAAAGGTTCTTATTGCAGCGGGTCTGCCTGTTACCCTCTTTGTTATTCTTCCTATGGTGATTTATGCCAAACCTGCAATTGGCACCGCTCTTAGTAAATTTTTAAATCTGGCCTTTGGTATTTCTACAGCTAATCCTTATGCTGCTATGCTAACCTTTGCCATCATAACTTTGCTTCTAAGCCTTGCCAGCTGGCCGATTCTGAGAAGAGCCGTTGTGAAATGAGGTTCTGCCCCGAAGGCGGTGCCTCTGTAAAGGCTGTCATTGATAATCTTCTTGTTTAATTCCGGATACATACCGCCCGTTTGGGCGGTATGTCCCTATGCGGTACAGGGCCTGGGCCATTATAGCTAAACGCTCAGGATGGTTTTCAGATCCTGTTCGGGAGTGGAAATAGGATTAAGATGGAATGTATCAACGATAAGCTGCAATACATTTGCGCTTAAAAAGGCAGGGAGCACCGGCCCCAGATAGATATCCTGAACATTGAGGGCCAAAAGCGCCAGAAGTACTGCAACGGCTTTTTGCTCATACCACGATAATATAAACGACAGTGGAAGCTCATTGATATCGCATTTGAAGGCTTCTGCCAGTGCTTTTGCTATGACAACAGCGGAATAGGCATCGTTGCATTGCCCCACATCCAAGAGTCGGGGTATGCCCTGTATCTGGCCGAATTCCAAATGGTTGATGCGGTATTTTCCGCAGGCAAGGGTTAGTATGACGCAGTCATCGGGCAGCATTTGTGCAAACTCCGTATAATAGTTTCGTTCCATGTGAGCCCCGTCACAGCCTCCAATTAAAAAGAACCGCTTAATGGCGCCGGATTTCACCGCTTCCACAATGGCCCCCGCGTTTGACAGAACCGCTTTGTGTCCGAAGCCGACGGTGATTTCCTTAGGCAGCTCGTCTTCTTCATAGCCGCCCAGCTCCAGGGCTCTCTCAATCACCAGGGTGAAATCCTTCTTTCCGGCAGCTGTTTTTGGAATATGGGTGATACCTTCAAAGCCAACGACGCTGGTTGTGAAAATACGGTCCTTATAGGAATCCTTGGGGGTCATCAGGCAATTGGTTGTCATGAGGATGGCTCCCGGGACATTGGCAAACTGCTTTTGCTGCTCCTGCCATGCGCTTCCAAAATTGCCTGCCAGGTGGGGATAAGCCTTTAGCTTTTCATAGCCGTGGGAGGGCAGCATTTCACCGTGGGTATAGATGTTAAGGCCTTTATCCTTTGTTTGCTCCAGCAGCATTTCCAGATCATACAAATCATGGCCCGAGACAATAATGAAGGGGCCTTTTTTCATTTTACGGTTCACACGTTGGGGAGAAGGCGCACCGAAACGCTCATTGTTTGCCATATCCAGTAAAGCTGTCACACTAACAGCCATTTGACCGGTTTCCAGAGTAAGGCTTACCAGGTCGTCAATGGTGAGATCATCATTAGTGGTTGCAGCCAGTGCCCGGCAGTAAAAATTATCCACGGCGTCGTCCCAATAGCCGATAAACCTTGCCTGATGGCCGTAGGCCGAGATACCCTTTAGTCCGAACTTAATGGTTTCCCGTAAGGATCGGATATCCTCGTTAAGCGTTTGATCATACATAATCCCGGCTACCCTTGCGTCTTTAAGAATAGCGTCTCGATCCGGCCGCAGCTGAAACAGGGCTTCATTTCGATTGGTTTTCACCTGAGGCTGTTCGCCTCGAATTTTGTCTTTCAGCAATTGAGCTTTTTTCAGCATTTCTATATGAGCCGCTTCATCAAAATTGACATTGGTCAAGGTCTGAAATAAGGCGTCTTCAATAAATGAAACATATTCCTTGGGAACGTTTTCACCCTTTTGCAAATAACCTTCCGCATAGATAGAAATGCCCTTTAGCTGGTAAATAATCAGATCCTGCATATTGGCGATTTCGGGGGATTTTCCGCACACGCCTCGCTTGGTACATCCTTTTCCGCCTGCGGTTTGTTCACATTGATAGCAAAACATCAGGTTTTCCATAAAACCTCCTCTGTGGAAAAATTCAGCATTAGTATAACCCGAAAATCCGCTATATAACGCAAGAGACGGCGGGTAATCCAGGGTTTTTTCCTCTCATTAAAGGATAAATCCGGGATCCTCATGTTGCACGGGAAGGCGAGAGTGTTATATTATCTACTCATAATTTTATAAGGGGTTTTTAGCAAAGGAGAGGAAGGAGTTTGGTGGTTACGGAGGAAATTTTAATAACCCGGGAGAATCCCCGTTCCGAGGACGCGCAGCTTATGATGGAGGAGTTAAGTCAATGTCTTAATCAAATAACAGGCGACAGCGGAATAAATTCCTTTAATGTTGAAGATGTTTGTCACAAGCGTGCGGTGTTTGCCATCGCCAGGGATAAAAACGGATTTCCAGTAGGGTGCGGTGCTTTTCGGCCCTTTGAAAATGAAAAGGCAGCGGAAATCAAGCGGATGTATGCCAGGAAGAAAGCCTCCGGTGTAGGCTCCCGGCTGCTGGCCTTTCTTGAGGAGGAGGCCCGGCAAATGGGGTACACCTGCCTTCGGCTGGAAACCAGAAGGATTAATACCGGAGCGGTGAATTTTTATTTGCGCCATGGCTACAAGATCATTCCCAATTACGGTAAGTACATATATAATGAAAAGGCTGTCTGTTTTGAAAAACAATTGGAGCTGGAGCGTTAAATGAAAAAAACAACAACCCTTCATCAGAAAAAAGAGCGGGGAGTGGCCGGCAAATACAATGGCATGCTCCTTTTTGCTGTGGTGTTTATAGGATATCTGGTGTTTGGCCTCTCTGAGAACATCAAAGGGCCTGCCATACCCCGCATACAATCGGAGTACGGCTTAAATGAAATACAGCTGGGGCTTTTACTTTCCCTTAATTCCACAGGCTACCTTTTAGCCTGCAGCTTTACAGGAATTATGAGCCGGCGCATCGGCCTTAAGGCAGCCACCATGATTGCCCTGTTTTCAATGACGCTGGCCGGTTTATTTATCTATCTGTCTTTCTCTTTCCCCTTGTTTGTTTTTTCCTATTTCCTTCTCTACATTGGAAACGGCATATTGGAAATTGTTTTCGGAATCCTTTCTGCGCGGATTTTTATTAAAAACACCGGTACCCTCATGAGCATGGCCCACGGTTTCTATGGCTTAAGCTCAACCTTTGCCCCGCTTTTTGCGGTCCGGATCATGAGCTTTCATGCTCTTGGCAGTTTATCCGGCTGGAAAGGCATGTATTTTCTTATGCTGCTGCCCTGTCTCATTCCCGCCATTTTGGGATTGTTTCTTAAATTTCCCGGCGACGAGGAAAATGGGGAAGGCAAGCTTTCTACAAAGCAGTATTTAAAGGATCCTGTGGCCTGGTATATGGTTGGCATACTAACACTGGGTGTCATTGCCGAGCTCTCGGTGGGCAACTGGCTTGTCAATTACCTTGAAAAGGTTTATTCCTGGGAAAGCGGCCGGGCCTCCGGCATGCTTTCAGCCTTCTTCTTTGCCTTTATGCTGGCCA
>JAFADM010000483.1 GCA_023424865.1 Bacillota bacterium
TGTATGGCCTGACGGAACTTTTGTCAATCAGACCCGAACTATGCTGGAGGGTGTTCCGTCGCCGCTTTTTGCAGAGCAAACCAACACCACCATAGCGGTAATTGCCACCAGCGCCATGCTGACAAGAGCGGAGGCCTCCCGTGTTGCGACGCTTGCCCAAGATGGCCTTGCGCGAGCTGTTTCGCCCATTCATACCCAGTGGGACGGTGATACGGTTTTTTGCCTGGCAACAGGTATGGACCCGGGCTATCCCACAGGGGATGCGGCTATTACTGTTTTAGGCACGGCAGCGGCAGTGGTTCTGGAGAGAGCCGTTGTAAGAGGCGCGCTTGCGGCACAAACCCGGAATACTGTTTCCAATGCAGCCAATGCACCCAACGCATCAAACACAATGGGCAGGATAAGATAATTTCACTATAGACAGGCATAACCAGACATAAAATCAGGTATAGCTTACGATGAAATATGAGACGCAAAAAAGGCGGCCTGAGATACTTCACAAGCCGCCTTTATCGTAAGCTAATCTGTAAACTGTTCCTTAAATTGTACCGTAAACTATCCCATAACTATTCCAACTATCCATGAACTATTTCATAAACTATCCCACTATCCATGAACTATTCCAACTATCCCATAAATTAGCCTATAAATTATCCCGTAAATTATTCCATATACTATCCCATAAAAAAACTTAAGCTATCCCATAACCTATTCCTTTTTAATCGGTACCCAAATTTCCACAATGGAACCGGCTTCATTGCCTTTAAAGCGTTCGTCATAATATTCAACGCAGTAATGCTGAGAGCCGAGCAGCTTTTCAGTGTAGCCCTCGCCGTTTGTTTCAAGCCATTCAACCATGGCGTTGTTTTCGCTGTCATAGCCGTTTGCCACATAGACGTCAAAGGAAGCATATTTTGATTCCGGAAGCTTGAATACAGTATACGATGAATCGACCTGGGCATCGGTGACTGCTACACCCACATGGACGGTGCAAATACTCCCGTCATAGATTCGTATTTCATATCCATTATCTGAGAGCTTGTTTTCTATTGGCTTTTCAGTACTGAGCTTTTCAAAGGCGTTCCAGACAGCCCCTGTCTGTTTTCCGTCTCCGGAAACACCGGCAATCATTAATTCATCCTGTTTTATAATATTGGGATTCAAATCGATTCCTCCTCTCAGTCTGTTAGTGAATTTCATAATCATCTCATCAACTGTCGTAATAACGGGCATAAAGCCTTGCTTACGGTATTCCCCAGGCGGCAGGCCATACCTGTCTCTAAAAGCTCTGGAAAATGCCTGAGCCGAATTATAGCCGCAGGCCAGTCCGATTTCCAGCACGGATGCGTTCGTTGAAGTCAGCTGTTTGCAGGCAAGCATTAGGCGTCTGTCACGGATATGAACGGCCATGGTTTTCCCTACAATAACAGAAAACATTCTATGAAAATAATAGGGTGAGAAATGAAACCGCCCGGCAATTATTTCAAGATTCATGGCCTCGTCCAGATGGTTGTCAATATACTCAAGGGCTTCTTTAATTTTTGAGAAGTGGTTCAAGAGCCTCCCTCCTTACTTGTCTTGCAGCAGCTACAAAATCATTGTAACGTATAAGGCTTCTGGTTTCTTAACAAATCTTGCACTCCTGTTCAGACAAGAGCCAATACCGAGGCGTTTGGCTGTTCAGGCTTTACCCGTGCTTAATAGAGGAGCGGCAGCTTTCCAACCGGGCCGGACGCCATTAAAAAGGCTGCCGCGGTTCACTTCGCAGCAGCCGTTTTAACAGCTTTTCATTTATTCGGCAGGGCTCAAGCCGTCCCTTTAACCAGACGGTAAGTCTTGCCCTGTTCCGTTTGAATCGATAATATTCCCTCTTTATTCTCAGTATTCTCAGAAAGCAGAGTATCCCCATCATAAAGAGAATAGAAGGCATTCTTTGCCGGAAGCCTGAGCTTTAGCGGCCTTCCTGCCAGGGAACGGATTTGTGCTTCCATAAGCATGCCGTCATGCCATTTCAGTTGGATTTCAAAGCCTCCCCTTGCACGGATTCCTGAAATCTCGCCGAAGGCCCATTCCGAAGGCAGGGCGGGCAGCAGGTCTATCCTCTCCGGTGTGCTTTGCACGAGCATTTCAAGCATTCCTGCGGTTCCTCCGAAATTGCCGTCTATTTGAAAAGGAGGGTGGAGATCAAGAAGGTTTGGGGCAGTGGACTTTACAAGAAGGCGCTTAAGCGCTTCCACGGACTTTTCCCCTTCCCCCAGCCTGGCCCACAGGTTAATCATCCAGGCACAGCTCCAGCCCGCTGCGCCGCAGCCGTGGGCCTGCCTCTTTTCCAAAGTCCGGGCCGCCGCCCGGGCAAGCTCGGGCGTTTTTTCGGTATCCATCCCCGTACCCGGATACAGTGCAAAGAGATGGGAAAGGTGGCGGTGTCCCGGCTCAGTCTCCCGGCAGGGATGGAGCCATTCGGCCACGGTGCCGTCATCCAGGATTTCCGGCTGGGGAAGCCGGTTGTAAGCGTCCAGCAGACTTTTCCTGAAGGATGGATCCTCTTCCAGTATGCCGGAGGCTTCCAGAGTTTTTAAAAAAAGCTCCCTCAGAATCTGGGAGTCCATGGACGGCCCCATGCATAAAGCGCCTCTTTGGCCGTTTTCCAAAAGGTAAGTATTTTCCGGCGAAAGGGAAGGCCCTGTTACCAGACGCCCGTCAGGGGCTTCCACGAGGTAATCCAGAAAAAACAGGCAGGCCTCCTTAAGCAGGGGATAGGCCCTCTGACGCAGGAAAGAAAGGTCCTGGCTGAAGGCGTAGCGCTCCCATAAATGGAGGGAAAGCCAGGCGCCTCCCATGGGCCAGAGGGGAGAGGTGTCAAGAATACCCTCGATTCCGGTTTGGCCCCAGAGATCCGTATTATGGTGGGCCACAAAGCCCCTGCAGCCGTAAACCTCCTTTGCCGTTACCCTGCCGTTTACCGCCATGCGCTCCAGATGATCGAAAAGGGGCTCGTGGCATTCGGTAAGATTAGCGCTCTCCGCAGGCCAGTAGTTCATTTCCGTATTGATATTGATGGTGTACTTGGATTCCCACGGGGGTGTAAAGCTCTCGTTCCAGATACCCTGGAGGTTAGCGGGAAGGGAGCCGGGCCGGGAGCTTGCCAGAAGCAAATACCTTCCGTATTGAAAATAGAGGCAGGCCAAACCCGGGTCCTTTTCTCCGGCCTTCAAACGGGCCAGCCTTTCGTCGGTGGGAAGACCGGCTAAAGGGGACTCGGTTCTTTCTTTGTCCGCATACAGGCTGAAGGAGGTCCGGTCCATAAAGCTCCGGTGCTCCGACACATGGCTGTCCCTGAGCTTTTCATAGGAAAGGGCTTCTCCGGCCCTAAGCTGATCCAGACAGGCCTCCGCGGGTTCCGGGCACCGGAAGGAGGTGTTGGCCGCCACAAGCAGGGTGACGGCTCTTACGTCCTCAAAGGAAAGGAAATCCCCGGATACCGTAACCCTTCCGCCTTCCGCCAACGCTTTGACGGCGCAGGCATAGGTGACGCCATCCGAACCGCAGGAATCCTTAAGAAGGAGGGTTGAGCCATCCACCACCTTCACTCCGGGATCGAAGGGCCGCCGGAAAAGGGTTGCGCAGCCCGTAATCCCCTCGCTGCCGCCGGTTTCCATGCGAAAGACAAGAAGCCCGTGAGGGGCGCTTGCAAACACCTCCCGCGTAATGCGGGAGGCGCCAAGGGTATAGCCGGTCTGAGCCAGGCCGTCTCTGAGATTCAACTGCCGTTTGTAACGGGTGCAGCCGTCATGCCCTTTAAAGTAGAGCTTAAGATCACACAGGGGCTGGTAGGGCCCAAGGTATTTGGGGCTGGAGGTGAAAGCCATACGGGCCAGATAAGCGGCTTCCTCCGCCTCTCCTTTGAAAAGAAGCTCACGAATTGTCTTAAGACTGTCTCTGGCCCGGGGATTGTTCCGTTGGACAGGGCCGCCATACCATAGCGAGTCCTCGTTCATCTGAAGGCGCTCCTGGGCTGCTCCGCCAAAAACCATGGCACCCAGCCGGCCATTGCCTACGGGAAGTGCCTCCATCCATTGGGAAGCCGGTTTTTCATAATAGAGGCATTCATTGAGATTCATGCCTTTTCCTCCTGAATAAGTTTAATTGCGGCTTTCAAAGCGATCCAGTGCCGCCTGGTTAATTTCAATAGCCCGGTCGATATTCATAGCCTTTATTTTTTCAACAAAGCTGTCCAGGTTTCCTAAAGGCTCTGCGCCCAGAATGAATTTTAGCTCCTCCTGAGCCACATAGGTATTGATATCACTCATAATCCGGCTAAGCTCGGAGCTTTCGTCGGTAGTGTATTGAATGGCGTTGGTGATAACCAGGGAATTATCCGCCTTGGACCAGACCTCGGCCGAACGCTTTTGCTCGTCAAGGATGAGGTTAATCTGGCTGTAAGCGTCATAGTCCATGATTTTTGCCCAGCCCGTAATTGGCAGGGCGTAGGTATAGGCGGCGTTGACAGGGGTCTTGCCCTGGGGATTGTTGAGAATTTCCTGAGTGAAGACCGCTTTCCCGTTTTCCAGAGTGTAGCTTTCACTCTCAATGCCAAAATTAATGAGGGTGTGGCCTTCTTCGGAATAGGCATAATCCATAAAGGCGGCGGCAGCCTCAGGGTATTTGCAGGAGCTGGTGATGACGGCCAGACCCGTGGTCTTTTGAACGGCGTTGACGGTGGTGGCGTAGGATTTGCCGTCGGAGGCCAGAGGGGCTGCCACGGGCTCCAGGAGGAAGTCGGGATTGTTTGCGCGGGCGGCTTTTGTATTATTGCCGATGCCGCCGCCCACCGTTATAAAGGAGGAACCGGCCAGATTGCCCTGGAGCTTGGCGGAAAAGGCATTGCTGTCGTTGGTGGCAAAGTCGGGATCGATAAGGCCTTCATTATACCACTGGGCCAGGGTCGCTATAAACTGCTTGTAGCCTTCCTCCACAGGGCCGTATTTAACCTTGCCGCCGGCGGGATCGCGGTACATGCCGTTAAGAATGCCGAAGGCGCCGGAAAAGCTGGCATAGGATGTGCCCTTTGTCTGGCTGAAGGGAATTTCGTCCGCCTGCTGGTTGCCGTTGGGATCGCCCGTCTTAAAAGCTGTCAGAACCGTATGCCAGTCCTCAATGGTAACAGGGACGTCAAGGGACAGCTTCTCAAGCCAGTCTCCGCGCAGGACGAACCCCTGATAGCTTGTGCGTTTCGGATCCGGATCCAGGCCGTAAAAGCCGGGAAGGGTTCCGTCATCCAGCATGGAAGCTTTTTTTACCTCAGGATATTTTTCCAGGGCGGCGATGTAATGGGGTGCGTATTCTGCCGCAAGAGCGTCCACAGGAATGACGGTTTTACTGGAAATGTACTTGGAGATACCGCCGGGCATGGAGGCCCAATCCCATAAAATAATGTCCGGCAGCTGATTGGAGGCAATGATGAGGTTGAGCTGCTCGTTGCCGTTGGTGCCTGTGGCGGGATGCTGGAAGGTCATTTGGATGCCGGTAGCCTCTTCAATGGCCTGAATACCTTTGATATCCCCCATATTGTTGAGCTCGGAGCTGGCGTGGTTCTGCTGGTACCAGGTAAGCGTGAGATTTTCGGGGATAGGATTGGACTGGGAGGGGGACGGCGACTGGGATACGTTGCCCCCATTGGGGGAAGGCGTTCCTCCGGCCGCGGTCGTCTGGCCGCAGCCCGTAAGTGCCGTTACGGAAAGGGCGAGAGTAAGAACCGCTGTTAAAGCTGTTTTCCTGTTTTTCATAGGTCATCCTCCTGTTATTATTATAGAATAAAGCGCAAATTTCCGCCTTATTTTTTACGAACTAACCCTTCAACGCGCCAATCATGACGCCTTTGACAAAGTATTTCTGAAGGAAGGGATAAATGGCGAGTATGGGAACTGTGGCCACAATGGTCGTGGCATATTTAATAATCTGGCTCATATCCTGGCCTCTTTGCCCCGTTCCCAGGGAGTTCATCATCTCGGTGGTGGAGTCAAAAATAAGAATTTCACGCAGGATGAGCTGGAGAGGGTATTTGTCCCGATCCCGCAAATAGAGCATGGCATCGAACCAGGCGTTCCACCGGCTCACCCCGTAAAAAAGAAACATGACGGAAATAACGGGCATGGAAAGGGGAAGGACAATGCGAAACAGAATGTCCAGCTCCTTTGCCCCGTCCAGCCGTGCGGCTTCCTCCAGGCTTGCGGGCAGGGCCTGAAAATTGGTGCGCATGATAATCACGTTCATGGTGCTCACAAGGCCGGGTACGATAATCGCCCAGCGGCTTCCCATAAGCCCCAGCTGCCCCATGGTGAGGTAGACGGGAATCATGCCGCCGCTGAAGTACATGGTAAAGACAATTAAAACCATAATCAGCCGGTTGAGCATAAGTCCCCTGCGGGAGAGGGTGTAGGCGATAAGAGAAGTTAAAAGCACATTCAGGGACGTTCCCACTATTACGTAGAAAAGGGTATTGGCATAGCCGGTCCAGATGTCCCGGTTGGCGAACACCAGCCTGTAGCCGTCGATTTGAAGGCCCAGGGGAAAGAGAAGGATACCCCGGTGGGCGCCAAGACGCGCCGGATTGCTGAAGGAAGCAAACAAAACATGCAAAAAGGGATAGAGCGTTATGAGAATAATAAGGGAAAGCACAATGGCGTTTCCATAATCAAAAAGCCTTTCCCAGGCGCTTTTTCGGTTTTTCATAGAAGTTCCCCCTGTTACCAAAGACTTGTATCGCTGACTCTTCTGCTTATCTGATTGGCAAGGATAAGCAAAACAAAATTAATTACTGAATTGAACAGGCCAACGGCGGTGCTGAAGCTGAAGCTGGCGTCGATAATACCCTTTCTGTACACATAGGTTGAAATAACATCGGCGGTTTCATAGGTTACCGGATTATATAAAAGAAAGATTTTCTCGAAGCCCACATTCATCATGGAGCCCATACGCAGGATTAAAAGAATGATGATGGTGGGGGCCAGGCCGGGAAGCGTGATGTGAAGAAGCTGCTTCCAGCGCCCCCCTCCGTCAATGGTGCAGGCTTCATACAAGGCCGAATCGATGCCTGTTAACGCCGCCAGATAGATAATGGATCCCCAGCCTATGCCCTGCCAGATGTTTGTACTTATAAAAATGGTGCGGAAAAGCCCGGCATTCATTAAAAGATTACTCCGCTCCCCTCCAAAAAAGGCAATGACGGTATTGATAAAGCCGCTGCTGGAGGTGAAATCAATGATAATGCCGCAGATAACCACTGTGGAAATAAAGTGGGGCAGGTAGGAGATGGTCTGGACGGTTCGCTTGAAATAGGTATTTTTTACCTCGTTAAGTAAAAGGGCCAGGATAATGGGAGCGGGAAACCCCCATAAAAGGTCATAAAGGCTCAATAAGAAGGTGTTGCTTATGAGGCGGAAAAAATAAACGTTTTTAAAGAAATCCAGGAAATTTTTGAATCCCACCCAGGGACTGTTAAAAATTCCGTCGGCAGGGTTAAATTCCTTAAAGGCGATAACAGCGCCGTACATGGGCCAGTAGCAATAGACAAAATAATAGATAAGCGCAGGAAGCGCAATGAGATAGAGAACCCCATGCTTTTTTAAATCAAGCCGCAGAGCTTTTCCAAAGGCCGGGAGGGATTTGCGCCCGGTGACGCCGCCCAAGGACAGTTCAGACATAATGAATTACACGCACCCTTTCTGTTAAGGGTCGGCTAAAATAGGACTTCCGGTTTTTTAAAGGACGAAATGTAATCGTTGTCCTCCTTGAAAAATCTTCCCGAAGCTGTCTTTTAACGTTCCCCAAGTCCTTTTTTGGATGTTTCGGGAGGTGCGTAAACGCTTCTCCTTAAACCCAGGCTCAGTTTAACGGAGCGGAAGGGGTTTTAAAAGAAGCGGCTTTTCATATCCGTCGCCATTTTCTCAGATTGGGCATCGCCGCTTTTTCATCGCCGATTTTCAGG
>JAFADM010000095.1 GCA_023424865.1 Bacillota bacterium
CGGCAGGTGTGTCTTGACCCTCTGAACATATGTTTGATATACTCGTTCTATGGATTTCGGAAAGCAGAGGGCCGTAAAAACGTGCAAAAGAAGCATCCAGTGGGACCGGTCATTAAATGGGTCGGTGGAAAAAGACAGATACTTGATAAAATTTTGAGCTGTACACCCCATAAAAAATCCCCCTATTACGAACCTTTTGTGGGCGGTGGGGCCGTTTTTTTTGCTCTGAAACCTAAAAAAGCGGTTATAAACGATATCAACCGGGAGCTTATAAACCTTTATGAAGTTATAAAGGCGGATGTGGACAATTTGGTTGAGGATCTTAAGAAGCACAGGAATGAAAGCGATTATTTTTATGAATTGCGGGAAAAGGACAGGGATCGGAAGGCGTATGCCGCCATGAGCCCTGTTGAGTGTGCTTCCCGCATGCTGTTTCTCAATAAAACCTGCTACAACGGTCTTTTTCGTGTTAACCGGGCAGGAGAGTTCAACTCACCCTTTGGAAACTATAAGAAGCCCAATATTGTTAATGAGGACACCTTAAGAGCGGTGAGCCGGTATTTTAACCAGGCTGACATCCGTTTTTTAAGCGTGGACTTTGAAAAGGCCCTGGAGGATGTGCCCAAAGGTGCCTTTGTGTACCTGGATCCCCCCTACGATCCCCTTTCCGACACCGCCAGCTTTACAGGCTATGACAAGGGCGGCTTCAACAGGGATGAGCAGCTTCGGCTTAAGAGGGTGTGCGACGGGCTTACGGCCAGGGGGGTTCACTTTTTGCTGTCCAACTCGGCTACCTCCTTTACCATGGAGCTTTACGGCAATACGAAAGGCTATTACCTGGATGTGGTAAGGGCTAAGAGAGCAATTAACTCCAACCCTGAAAAGCGGGGAGAAATAGACGAAATACTTGTAAGAAATTACAAGCTTGATACATAATACCAGACGGACAGTTGGGGGAGCGGCTTAGAGAAAGCTTTACAGAAAGTGTTGTAAAACACACGCGAGTTAACTTTTTGCCGGACGAAACGGCTATGTAACTGGAAATGAGGCGCAATGGGATCGGAAGCCACAAAAAATGACGAGGCCTGGGAGGCCCTTTTTAACCGGTATGACATTCCCGGTGAAATAGCGCGGAAGGGTTTTTTTGAAATCACGGCAACCCAGATAAACGAAAAGAGGGAAGCCAGGCTGATGACCAAATTTGATCACCGCATTAACCTTCCCGCCCTCTTTTCGAAAAACCGGCTGGCTATTCTTCCTGTCACCCGTGGCAGCTATGTTATTGCTCCCTTTGATGCCTATAAGGCCTTTGAGGAGTCAACCTCATCCTTAACCCGCATTCCTTTCCCTAACTATGTGGAAAGCCTAAATCCCACTCACATTACAAGTGAAGCGGCAGCCATCAACTGCGCTTATTTGTCCGGCATGTTTACCGATTTTTTAGGAGAAGAGCAGCTTTTGCCTACGGTAAGCGGACGAATGGGTTCGGGCAGCTTCGCCTTTAAAATAAGGGAAAGCTTAAAGAAAACGGATCTCCTTCTTCAGGTAAACAGTTCTCAAATGGAAATTGACGGAGGTTATGAGGGACCGGAAAGCCTGACTCTCATTGAGGCCAAAAATTTTCTTTCTGAGGATTTTCTCGTTCGCCAGCTGTACTACCCCTTTCGCTTTTGGAGCGGAGCGGTTCGAAAGCCTGTACGCTGCGTGTTTCTTGTCTATACCAATGGTGTTTTCAGTCTTTACGAATATGTTTTTGCGGATCCGGAGCATTATAATTCTTTGGAGCTTGTGAAGCATAAAAATTACAGCATTGACGCCGAGGCCATAAGCCAGGATGAAATCCGGGGGCTTCTACCGAAGCTGCCCCTTCTATCCGAGCCGGAGCTGGCTTTCCCCCAGGCCGACAGCTTAAAAAGGGTGATAAACCTGTGCGAGCTTCTTATGCAGGGAGAAAAGTCCAGGGATGAAATTACCCTGAATTATGCCTTTGATCCGAGACAAACTAATTACTACACTGACGCAGGGCGTTATTTGGGGCTTATCGGAAAACGCCATGAGGGAAGGGAACCCCTGTATTTTATGACCGAGGAGGGGCGCCGAACCATGGATCTTCCCTATAAGCTGCGGCAGTTAAGCTTTGCCCGGGCTATTTTAAGCCACGGCCCTTTCAGAAAGACCTATGAGCAATGCCTTAAAGAGGGCAGAATGCCGTCCCGAACCGAGATTGCCGATATTATGCGCACCTGCGGGCTTCATCAGGTGGAAAAGGAAAGCACCTATTTAAGAAGGGCCTCCACCGTTGCAGGCTGGGTAAAGTGGATACTGGATCTTTCCCTGTAAAAAAATGCGCCATAGCGGGAAGGTTATGGTATGATAAATGAGGATTTGAGGGATAAAAAGACAAGGTACTATTTTAAACTGAATGAAGGCAAAGGAGCCAAGGCTTCAAGCTTTTAAATTAAAAAAAGAGGGAATTTTTAGGTTAAAAGGAAGGAATGTTACAATGAGTACTTATGGGTTAGCAATTGTAGGATTCGGAGGAATGGGCTCCTGGCATGCCACAAGAATAAAGGATGTGGAAGGCCTCACACTGAAAGGCGTATTTGACATTAGTGAAAAAAGGCAGGAATTTGCCCGTGAAAAGGGAATTCATACCTATACCAGCTTATCGGAGATTTTGGCCGATCCGTCGGTTCACATTGTCCTCATCGCCACGCCTAACGATCTGCACAAGGAAATTGCCATTACCGTTATGGACGCAGGCCGTCATGTCATCTGTGAAAAGCCTGTAACCTTATCCAGCGGTGATTTGGCCGAGATGGTTGATGCCAGCACAAGGAACAAGGTGCTCTTTACCGTTCATCAGAACCGGCGCTGGGACGAGGACTACCTCACCATGAAAAAGATTTTTGACGAGAAGCAGCTGGGTAATGTTTTTTCGATTGAATCCCGTGTTCACGGCTCCAGAGGCATTCCCGGCGACTGGCGCGGCAAAGCTGCTCACGGCGGCGGCATGATCCTGGACTGGGGTGTTCACATACTGGATCAAATGGTGCTTATGGTTCCAGGCAAAATAAAGAAGGTTTACTGCAAATGCACCCACGTTACCAATGAAGAGGTGGATGACGGCTTCAGAATTATTCTGACCTTTGAATCCGGAGTTAACGCCCTTCTGGAAGTGGGTACAAGCAATTTTATCAATTTGCCCCGCTGGTACATGCAGGGTGAGAACGGAACGGCCATTATTGAAAACTGGGCGCTTCAAGGTAAAATCATCCATGTTACCAATTATGACAACAGGGACGCGGTGCCCATTGTTACCGCCGCCGGCCTTACCAAGACCATGGCCCCAAGAACAGAGGATACCATTAAGGAATCCGCTCTTCCAAAAGTTGAGCTGGACGCAAGAGAATTCTACAAAAATGTTATTGCAACTCTTGACGGCAAGGCTGAGCAGATTGTTAAAAACGATCAGGTTATGCGTATCATGAAGCTTATGGAAGCGGCTTTCCTTTCCGATAAGCTAAACCAGGTTGTTGATTTTGAGTAATTTATTAAAGGGTTAAGCCTTTTACAAGCCTGATAACAAGAAGCTTGATTGCAAGCCTGATAACAACAGGCTTAATAACAAGAAGCCTGATAACAAGAGGGAGGTTAGGATATGAAGGATTTTTGCTTTCAAAACCCAACTAAAATTATCTTCGGCAGGGACAAGGAGCTGGAGGTAGGCACGGAAACCGCCAGGATCAGCAAAAAGATTCTTCTCCATTACGGCGGAGGCAGCATAAAGGCCTCCGGGTTGTACGACAGAGTGGTAAGATCCCTTAAGGAAGCAGGCGTTGCCTTTACCGAGCTATCCGGAGTAAAGCCCAATCCAAGGCTTTCCCTGGTCCGTGAGGGCATTCGCCTTTGCAGAGAGGAAGGATTGGACTTTATTCTGGCGGTGGGGGGAGGCAGTGTTATCGACTCGGCCAAGGCCATTGCCGCAGGTGTTCCCTATAATGGGGATGTATGGGATTTTTACGACTACAAAGCGGAGGTTCAAACAGCTCTCCCCATCGGGGTTGTGCTCACTATTCCCGCAGCGGGAAGCGAGTCCAGCAACAGCTCCGTTATTAGCGACGAGGAGGCTCAGCTTAAACGGGGTGTAACCACGGATCATTATTTCCCCCGTTTTGCCATCATGAACCCGGAGCTCACCTATACCCTTCCGGCATATCAAACCGCCTGCGGTACGGCAGATATTATGGCTCATATCATGGAACGGTATTTTACCAATACACGGGATGTGGAGCTGTCGGATCGCTTGTGTGAATCGGCACTCAAGACCATGATTCACCAGGTTCCGCTTGTCCTTAAAAAGCCTGATGATTATGGCCCCCGATCGGAAATCATGTGGACGGGCACCATTGCCCATAATAACCTTTTAGGCATGGGCAGGGAAGAAGACTGGGCGTCCCACATGATCGAGCATGAAATCAGTGCCATTTACGATATTGCCCACGGTGCGGGGCTGGCTATTGTTTTCCCCGCCTGGATGAAATACGTGTATAAAAACGATGTGGCCCGCTTTGCGCGGTTTGCCGCCAAGGTCTGGAACGTGGACTACAATTTCCACAATCCTGAGGAAACGGTTCTTCTGGGTATAGCAGCCATCACCCGCTTTTTCTCGGACATCGGTCTGCCTGTTACGCTGAGCGAGATTGGTGTCGGCCAAGAGCATCTTGAGGAAATGGCGCAAAAATGCACAGGCGGGGATCAGTTCACTGTAGGTAATTTCGTAAAGCTGGATGCCAAGGCCGTTCACGCTATTTTAAAGCTCGCCCTTTAGGCTGTAAGGCTTTTGGGTTACATGCGGACAATATTTCCGAAAAAGGACAGTTTTAGTTAAATTATGGTATAGTGGGGTAAAGGAGTGAGTGCTAATGATTCCGCCCTACTATACCTTTCAAATACCCATAAAAATTGTTTCGGGCCAGAAAGCTCTGGAATCGGTACCCGAGGAAATGGGTCAGCTGGGGACCTGCCGTCCCATGGTTCTTACTACCCCCGAGCTTGTCAGGACAGGGGCAGTATCCACCGTTCTGGAGGCCTTTCGCCATTCAGATCTTAACATTGACGAAATCTATCAAATCGTTCCTAAAAAGCCTACCGCAAAGCTTATCAGAGATCTGGCCAATTCCTTTGTAGAACAGGAATATGACGGACTTCTGGCTATAGGCGGGGGAACGGTTATACATACGGGCAAATACCTGGAGCAAAGGCTTACAGGAGAGGGCCCAAGTCTGTTGCCCTCAGGAGCGCCTCTGGGTGGCGGAATTCCCTTGAGAATTCCCTTTATTGCAATACCGGCTCTGCCAGGATCCGGCCCCGAAGCCCCCTGTGCCGTATTCGCCCCTGCCGAGGAGCTTAAAGGGGATAAGGAGCCTCTTTCAGCAGCGTGCCTTCCGGATCTGGTGGTGGTGGACGGACGGCTTTCACGGCCTCTTTCGCCTCTCCATACCGCCGCTTCCGCCATGGATACCTTAAGCCATGCCATTGATGCCTATACGGCGCCGGATAACAACCCTATGCGAAACGGCTATGCGCTTTCCGCTATTTTACTCGTTCGGGATCATTTGCGCCGGGCCGTAAGACACGCAGGGGACAAAGAGGCAAGGCTGGGTCTGGCCAATGGCGCCATGCTGGCTTCCGTGGCCTCGGCTCATGCACCCCAGGGCTTGACCCGCAATGTGGCCCAATGCCTGGGCTGGCTTTGCAACATACCCCAAACCATGGCTGAAAGCGTCCTTCTTCCCCATTGCATGGAATATGAAATGCCCCGCAAGGAAGAAGCCTATGCGGAGCTTCTTTTGCCTCTTGCAGGTTCCGAGATTTACTCCGACACGGACAGGCAGGACAGGGGCAGAAAAACCGTGTATTACATTAAAAACCTGGTTAGAACCTATCAGGATATTTGCGGATTACCCACGGGGCTTGCCCAGCTGGATGTGAAGCGCAGTGCCTTTGGAGCCATCGCAGAGGGTGCGGCCAGGAGGCTTGCCTCTCAAAGCTGGACCTATGACAGGGTTCAGGAGGATGTATTTAACATACTTAACCTGGCCTATTAAGTGGCAGTATAATTAAATCCGCTTGTTTTAATCCACCGGATTTGGAGAAATCCAGACTTCAATTTGATTATAAGAGGGCTAACCATCGCTGTTAAGACAGAAGAACCGGCTTTAAAAGGAAGTATCAAAACCATCCCTAATTTTTATTCCGTAAGGGGCCGCCCTCTTCTTTAGAAGCGTCTTCGTTCCGAAAGCTTCGGGGAGTGGTATCCATGTACCGAAAAAAAGCCCGGTTAAAGGACCGAATACAGTCAAAGCCGCTGGCCAGGGCAATGGCTGTTATACTGTCGGAAGTGTTTTTCAATAAATAGCACGCCCGTTTTATCCGGTGCTGATTGACATAATCGGAAAAGGGCATACCAAGGTGCCTTCGCAAGTATTTGGAGACATAGCTGTAATCGTAACCCAGGGAGCGGGCCAATTCCTTTAATGATACCGTTCCGGCAAAATGGGAGTCAATGTAGGCCAGGGCGCTGTTAAGAAGCGTCCGATGGTCATCTTTTTTATCTATGAGAGTAACCTGGCTATAATAAAGTGAACAGAGCATATAATAACAGGATTTTAAATAAAAGGTGTTATCTTCCTTTGTTTTCATAAGCCTGTTAAAAAACATATCACAAGTGGTTTCATCCAGACGGAATACCGGATTGAGAGCAGTTTTTCCTGAAATGGCCTGGGTAAAGGCCGGTACCAAATCCGGAGAGAAAATGGAAATATACCCGGTGCAGGGACCTTTAGAGGTGTAGCCGTGTATTTCATTAGGCAAAACAAGAGCAGCGTCCCCTGAGCTGAGTTCAAAACGCTCTTCATTCAGGAAAAGGGTTAAAGCTCCTTCCTGAACATAAAAAAATTCGTAGCTTCGATGAAGGTGACTGTCGAAACAAAAATCACGCACAGGGAAGATACGGTAATAATTTAAATCGCCAAAATGACGCCCTTCATAAAAAAGCATGGCACATCACCGGAAAAACAATTTTCGTCTACTATAATACCATGTCTTTCTTGTTATCGTAAAGGAAAGGATTGTACAATTAGCTCAGGATTCAAATAAAAGGTTTTGCTGCTTTCGGTGGTGCAAAGCGCTAAAGGAAGTCTTCAAAAGGCTTTTTCTGCAAACAGGCCCACCTTTTCCGGAAGCGGTGCTTATGAGCGTGAAAGATGCTATTTAAGCGGTTAATAAAAATGTAAGGGGAGGATTCGTGTGATAAAAAAAGCATTAATTGTATGGGGGGGCTGGGATGGCCATGAACCCCGCCAGGTGGGAGAAATTTTTGCCTCTATTTTGAAAGAGGAAGGCTTTGAGGTGGAGGTATCCAATTCTCTGGACAGTTTTGGTGATTTGGATAAGCTCATGAATTTAAGCCTCATCATTCCCGTATGGACCATGTCCGAGATAAAAAATGACTATGTGGAAAATGTGTCCAAGGCCCTTCAGGCCGGAGTGGGTATGGCCGGATGCCACGGCGGCATGTGCGATGCCTTCAGAAACAGCACTCAGTGGCAGTTTATTACGGGTTCTCAATGGGTTTCCCATCCCGGGAATGACGGAACACCCTACCGGGTCAATATCCGTAAATCCTCCGATTCCGTTATTATCAAGGATATGGAGGATTTTGACGTTAAATCCGAACAGTATTACATCCATGTGGATCCTGCGGTAAGTGTTCTTGCTACCACCCGTTTTCCCGTTGTAGATGGGCCTCATGCCGCCAACGGCGAGGTGGACGTGCCTGTGGTTTATACCAAGCGCTGGGGAAAGGGCAGAGTCTTTTACAACAGCCTGGGTCATGTGGCCAATGTGTTTGATATACCCGAAGCCAGGGAGCTTATGCGGCGCGGCTTCTTATGGGCGGCCAGAGATTAGGGATGACTGACTAAGCCCATAAAGTGCCTGTGTGGAATGGGATCAAATAAAGTAAACTGGGGAGGAAAATTCGGCTCATGGAAAAAGTAAATGTCGGTATCGTAGGGTGCGGCAATATCAGCAGCATCTATTTTGAAAACCTTACAAAGACCTTTAAGAATGTGGAAGTGGTATCCTGCGCGGATCTGGATGAGGAGAGAGTAAAGGCTGCCGCAGAGAAATGGGGTATTCCCCGTATACAAACCCTGGACGAAATGCTTTCGGATCCAGAAATTAAAATAATTGTTAATTTAACCACCCCTCAGGGGCATTACCCTATTTGTAAAAAGGCACTTCTTGCGGGCAAGCATGTTTATGTGGAAAAGCCCCTCAGCCTTACCTTTGAGGAGGGTGAAGAATTGGTTGAGTTGGCAGGGCAAAAGGGTCTGCTGCTGGGAGGCGCTCCCGATACCTTCCTGGGAGGAGGCATTCAAACGGCCCGTAAGCTTATTGACGACGGCTATATCGGCGAGCCGGTAGCAGCCACCGCTTTTATGATGTGCCACGGCCATGAGAGCTGGCATCCGGATCCGGAATTCTATTACAAAAAGGGCGGCGGTCCCATGCTGGATATGGGCCCTTACTACCTGACGGCCCTAGTTAACCTTATAGGAAGCGTTGCGGAGGTATCGGGCATGACCCGGGCCACCTTCCCCACAAGAACCATTACCAGCCCAGGAAAATTCGGCAAGGTGATTGACGTCGAAGTTGCAACCCATGTGGCCGGACTTTTACGCTTTTCCAATGGTGCGATTGGTACTTTAATCACCAGCTTTGACGTATGGGGCAGTTCCCTTCCCCGTATTGAAATCTATGGTACGGAAGGCTCTCTCCTTGTTCCCGATCCCAATACCTTTGGGGGTCCGGTGCAGCTTTCTACCCGTGACGGCAGCGGCTATAAGGAGATTCCCCTTACCCATGGCTATAAGGAGAACAGCCGCGGTCTTGGCGTAGCCGATATGGCCCAGGCTGTTTTAAGCGGTGGGGTACCAAGGGCCGACGGCAAGCTAACCTGCCATGTGCTTGAGATTATGACGGCTTTCCAAAAGAGCCAGGACAGCGGCTTCCATTATAAGACAAAAACTTCTTTGGACAGGCCCAAGGCCCTTCCTATGGGACTTGTGAAAGGCTACGTGCGTTAATTTTCGTTAATTCTTGATAACAATTATCTGGACCCAGGGCTGGTTTTGTAAAACCAGCCCCTTTTTAACTTCCTCAATATAAAAAAGTCCATACTTTCTGAGCTATTCAT
>JAFADM010000564.1 GCA_023424865.1 Bacillota bacterium
GCCGAATCGAAGCTAATGATTATCCTTTAACACTGCCCATAACCAGACCCTTCATAAAGTACTTCTGAAGGAAGGGGTAAACGGCGAGAATGGGCAGGGCGGCAAGAAAGACCTGGGCGGCTTTAAAGGTTCTGTCCGAAACTTCGTTCATATTGGCCAGCATTTCACTGGAAGTCATTGTAGTTAAATCTGAGGTAATAATAATATTTCTCAGATAGCTTTGCAAGGGATAATTCTTAGGGGAATTCATGTAGATAATACCGTCAAACCATGCATTCCAGTGATTGACCATAACCAACAAGGTAATGGTTGCCAAAGATGGAAGCGATAGCGGTAAAAATATTTTAAATAGGGTTGTCCAGTGAGTGGCTCCGTCAATAAAAGCCGCTTCCTCAATTTCCTTGGGCAGGCCTCGGAAAAAGTTCATTAAAAGGATAACGTTGAAAACAGGAACCGCGCCGGGCAGTACCAGGGCCCAGATGGAATCCAGCATGTTGAGGTTGCGGATAACCATGTAGAGGGGGACAAGCCCGCCGCTGAACATCATGGTTACAATAAAGAACCAGGAATAAACGTTTCTTCCCTTAAAGGCGGTCTTCTCCTTGGAAAGAGGATAGGCCACGCCGATGATAAGAATCATATTGATAGCATACCCGATGACGACACGCTGAACGGAGACGCCAAGGGCTGTGAGGAAATCCCCCTTGCTCAGAGCAAATTCATAGGAGGCAAGAGTAAATTCCACGGGCCAGAGCTTGACATAGCCTGCCGCAGCCGCGTTGCTGGAGCTGAAGGATACCGCCAGTACGTTTATGAGGGGCAGAAGACAGAGAAAGGCGGTGAACCCAAGAAATAGCCAGTTAAAAACCGTAAATATTTTATATGCAAGTGAATCATATTTCTGCAAAGTAAAAACCTCCCTTAGAATACCCTGTAGCCTGCGTACTTGTTAGCCAGCTTATTGGAAAGAACTATGAGAACAAAGGATATTATCGATTTGAACAGGCCAATGGCTGTGGCCACACTGAACTGGGCCTCCACCATACCGATACGGTAAACCAGTGTGTCGATAATATCGCCGGAGCTGTAAACCTGGGGGCTGTAAAGATTGAAGGTCTGTTCAAAGCCGGCGTTGAGAACGTTTCCAAGACTGAGAACCGTCATGAGGCAGACAATGGGCGCAATACCCGGCAGGGTAACATGTATGGTTTGCTTCCACCGGTTGGCTCCGTCAACGGTTGCGGCCTCGTAAAGGCTGGGGTCGATTCCTGTGAGAGCGGCAAGATAAATGATGGTATTATAGCCGAAGTTTCTCCAGGTATCGGTGACGACCAGAGTAAAGGGAAACCATTTGTCATTCCCCAGAAAATAAATAGGGTCAATTCCCAGAGCGCCGAGGAACTGATTGACGATACCGCTGGAAGGCGAGAGGATATCAATGAGAATACCGCCTAATATAACCCAGGAAAGAAAGTGGGGAAAATAAATGATGGTTTGAATGCTCCGCTTATAGGTGTTGTTGCGCACTTCATTAAGCAGGAGGGAAAACAGGATGGGGATGACGAGTCCGGCAACTATTTTCATGACTGCGATAAAAATGGTATTCCAGATAACGCTTGTGATGTTGGGCATGGCAAAAACATAACGGAAATTGTCCAGCCCGACCCACTTGGACTCAAAAAAGCCCTTGGCGGGGACAAATTTCTGGAATGCCATGATAATGCCAAACATGGGGACGTAGGAAAAAATAAAGGTCAGGATTACGCCCGGAATGACCATAAGGTGCAATGGCAACTGGTGCAATTTTTTGGATGAAAACATATAGGCCTCCTGTTGTTAAATGAATCTCTATAAAAATTATAAGGGGCCATCAATTTCCGGGACAATATTCATCTCTTTACATTGAATTCATCTCTTTACCGATCTGCTTATTTCGGAAATTTATCTCCTTGCCGATCTGCTTATCTCAGTTATTTCACTTGGCCGCCAGATGATCTCTGTACTCCTGAGGCGTCATGTGGGTGACCTTTCTGAAAAAGCGTGTAAAATTGGTGGTTGTGCCGTAGCCGACCGCCTCTGCTACGTCGGATATACGCATTTCAGGCCGCTCCAAAAGCAGCTTGGCTTTTTTTATACGAACATCGGAGATAAAATCCGATAAATTGGTCCCTGCTATCTGCTTGAACAGACGGGAAAGGTAGGAGGGGTTGAAATAAAGCAAATCCGCAAGACGTATGAGGGAAACCTCATCCGGATTATGAATGTTGTCCGTCACATGCTTTCGTATAATCTCGATGACATCCTGAGCCCGCTGCTCCTTGTCCGTATTCTGAAGGTCAAAAAGAATAGCGGCCAGCTGCCTTAAATAGTCCACCGCCTGGGGCCAGGATTCATGGCCGTCATAGCGAAGGAGCTTGTACAGTCCTATTTCGAAGGCGATTTTTTCCGTCAGGTTCCAGCGCTTTATATAGGAGACAAAAATAAGAGCGACGGCATGGTATATTTCCCAGGCGCTCATATCATGAAGGCTCCCTGCCTGCTCCAGCTCCTTTGTGACAAGGTTCAGGCCTTCCATGAAGCTGTCCCTTTTTCCGTAATCCAGGGATTCGGCCAGCTGGTCCAGAAGGTTTCGGTTGAGCCCCGACTTGCCTTGGGCAGCGGAGGTTCCTGCAATATCTTTTTTATCGGTTAAAAGCATTCCTGCACCCTGACCGATGGGATTGCTCAAAAGCATCTTAAGGGCCACAAAGGATTCGGGAAGATCCTTCCAGGGCCGGGGTGCGTTGTCCAGGGCAAAGGAGAGCAGTATTCCCACCGATTCCTGGCAGGCAGCCTGAATAAGATCCAAACTTTCCTTAATATAGTTCAGAGTGTCGCCGGGACCGTTTCTTAAAACCTCCGGCTCATCCCCCGAGCTTCCCTGACGGCGAACCTGAATAATCCATAAGAGATAGGCGTGCTCCGTCGCAAAATGAATAAAGGGTATCTGCTCGGGAAGGTACTGCTCCACGATAAGCTTGATTCCATACAATAACCGGGACTTATCACTGTAAGATACGTTTTTAGGAAAATCATCCATGTGGCCCAGCAGTAAAACGGCCGGCTCGGAGGCATCCAGAGGTATCCCCAGCTCGGAGAACTGGGCAGGGTTGATTTCTTCCCTGCTAAGCTCACCTAAAATAAAGCTGTTGAGGTAATCGGTCTGTAACAGGTATTTCATGGCATCCAGCTGCTCGGAGGCCTTTTGAACAATTTGGTCGAATTTTAAGTTTTTTTCAATTTCTGCGACGGTCTGTTCCACCGTCTCGATGACCTTGGGATACCCTTCTGTTTTTAACAGGTAGTTGACATTTTCATATTGTATGGCCGTGTACACATAATCAAACTCGTTAAAGCCCGTTAGAAAAATAATGCGGCATTTGGGCCAGCGCAGGCGGATTTCCTTCATCATTTCAAGCCCGTCCATGCCGGGCATACGGATATCCGACAGCACAATGTCCATACGCGTCCGGTCCAGAAGCGCCAGCGCTTCCGTTCCTGAGTAGGCCTTGTAAACATCCAGCTCAAGATGGGTTTGATTTTGAAAAACCTCATACAGTCCGTCGGCTATAATGGCTTCATCGTCCACAATCAATAGTCTGAACATTTCAACTCTCCTCCCCTTCAAGACTTTTA
>JAFADM010000566.1 GCA_023424865.1 Bacillota bacterium
TGAGGGTCAAAGCTAAAAAAATACTGGAATAAAAGCTTCTCTTCTCTTTGAATCCATTCTTTTTCATTCTTAAGCTCCCTCTGTGTCCCGCATTTATAGTCCTCATCATAAGGCTGAATACCCACTCTTGGAACAACAAAAACTCCCGCTATCATTTCAATGTTCAGCCGGCCGCATTGGCGGCAGGCCCCAATGATTACTCTTTAGAGTATCCATGGCCAGAGGCGCACCCTATGTGCGCTCCATAAAAAGCGGAAGTTAGTATTATTCACTCCTTATTATAAAAGGGCGGGGCGGATACGCACAACTGTAAAAATACGCCTCCCTGTTCACTTTTCCGACATAGGCCTGTCCAAACGGAAAAGCAAAAGCGCCTGTCATGCATAATTGGGATGCTGTTGTGTGCAAGCTAGTAAGCAGGTATCAGTGAAGAAATTTTAATTTGGAATTTAAAACAAGGACGCTATGGAGCAAAGCTTTATGCCTGCCCTCAATGCTGTTAAATTCTAAATTTAAAAAAGCAGTACTTCAACGAGGTAAAAAGTATGGATCATTTCACTCCAAAAGCCTGCCTGTACGAACCGGATGTTGCCAAATACACCCTTGGAAGGACTCTTCTTGCCCGCTGTCAGGAGCAGGGAATCCCCATGGATACCATCGTCAGTCATAACCGCATTCCTGAAATGTCCTCCCGTCCCAACAGCGATTTTCTCAAAATGAAAACCTATTTGATTCTTGGGGTTCGAAAAACTCACAATTACACCCCCAATGAAAAAATCTCCCAATGGCTGGTTCCCTTCACCTCCTCCGGCTGTTCAGCCATGTGCCTCTATTGCTATCTGGTATGTACCTATAACAAATGCTCCTATTTGCGGGTTTTTGTCAACCGGGAGCAAATGATGGAAAAGCTTATAAAAACCGCCCGCACCTCTGCCACGGAGGAGGTCTTCGAAATCGGCAGCAACAGTGATCTTATCCTGGAAAACACTGTCACCGATAATCTTCCATACGTCATTCCGGAGTTTGCCAGGACGGAGCGGGGGCGTATTACCTTTCCTACCAAGTTCCACATGGTGGAGCCCCTTCTGGAGCTGGATCACCGGGGCAGAGTTTTAGTGCGCATGAGTGTTAACCCTCAATCCCTTATAGAAACGGTGGAGCTGGGCACCTCTCCTTTAAAAAAGCGCATTCAGGCTCTCAACAGACTGGCGGAAGCAGGCTACCGTGTTGGAATTCTGGTTGCTCCTGTTATTTTATGTGATAACTGGGAAAAACTCTATGCCGAGCTTTTGGACGAGCTGGCCGACAGCCTTAATCAAAAGGTTAAGGATCAGGTCTTTTTCGAGGTCATTTTTCTCACCTACAGCTATGTCCAGCAGGCTATCAACCAGGATGCCTTCAAATCTCCGCCGGAGCTCTATGACAAAAAGATAATGTCTCCCAGAGGAAGGGGCAAATACTCCTATAAAAAGGACATCAAGGCTTATGGCGGCGACTATTTGAGAAGTCTTATAAGCAGCCGTTTTCCCGATTCGGAAATTATTTATGTGGTTTGAGTAAAAAGCCCTCAAAGCGGCTTATTAAGCTTGAAGGCACAAGCCCGCCCGGGATTGACAAAAGGCCTTTACTGGTTTTTAATGGAGGGGAAAAGACAATTGAAAGGGAGGTATCTCCTATGCTCAAAAAGACCCTCCGACTTTTGGCAATCCTGCTTGCTCTCACTCTTTCCACATCTCCCCTTTATGCATGGGCGGATGCGGCCCAGGCTCAGCAGGCTGCCGAAAAGGAAGTATTCACTGATATTCCGGCGGGCGTCGGTGATTTTGAAAGTGCCATTTACAGGATGCGCGATTTAGGTGTTATTTACGGCGTTGGAAACGGCCGTTTTGGTTACGGGCTTCCTGTTACCAGGGGCCAGTTTGCCGCGTTTATCGTTCGGATGATGGGCTGGGAAAAGGTTACTCCCCAGACACCTTCCTTCACGGACAATACCAATCAGGCTTCTAATTATTTCTATTCGGATATTGAAACAGCGCTGGCCAATGGCGCGATTTTAAAGGATACGGAGCTTTACCGCCCCAATGAACCCATTACCCGTTCCGAAATTGCGGTGATGCTGGTTCGGGCCCTGGGCTACGACAGCCTGGCCCGGCAGCAGCTTTCGTCCCTTGCCAGCCCCTATACCGATGTTGCCCAAAACAGCGCTTATCTTGCCATGGCCTCTGATTTTGGTATTATCGCCGGAGACGGCAAAGGCCATTTTCTTCCCGATGCAACAGCAACAAGGGAGCAGGCTGCCGCCATGCTTGCCCGTATGTACGATAAGCTTCATACGCCCCTGTCGGAGCTTCACGGCTTTTACGCCATCAGCTCCTATTCCCAGGTGGACAAGCTGGCTTATCTCAACTCGGTGGGCTTTGGCTGGAGCCGTCTGGAATACGACACCCTCACTGGAACCGTCAATCTTAATCAAAGCCGCGCGGGAAACAATGAGTACGGTATACCCACAGGCTATACCGAGCCTTACACCCTTGCCGCCCAGGCTGGGGCTGCACGGCAGCTCATGGTTTTTGTGAAGGACGAAGCCGTCACCGATGCACTTTCAGGTTCCAAGCCTCTTGTAAGGTATATCCTTGAAGATCCGGCGGTACGAACCCAGGTGGCCACCCAAATTGTGACCCGCCTGTTATCCGGTCCCGAGTCTGCCCCTGAGCTTACCTTTGACGGTGTGGTTATAGACTTTGAAACCTTAAGCGGCACTTCCTCCAAGGAAGCCCTCAACGCCTTTTTAACAGAGCTTCGTTCCCTATTGGACGTGGCGGGAAAAACACTCACCGTAGCGGTACATCCTATCCGTCGCCCGGGCCTTGCCGCTTATGACGGCTATGATTTCAGAACCATCGGCAATCTGGCCGACAGGGTTATACTCATGGCTCATGACTATTATGCCAAGGGCCTTACCGAAACAGAGATGAATCAGGGCTACACCCTAACTCCTCTTACCCCTATCGACGATATCTATTATGCCTTAAAGGGCATTACCGACAGTACCACAGGGGTTCAGGACAGAAGCAAAATTCTGCTCCAGTTTTCCTTCGACTCGGTCCAGTGGAAGCTGAAAGATGGAAAGGTAACCAATGCCAAAGGCCTTTACATGCCCTACAGTCAAATCCTCACTCTCCTGTCGGGAGACAGCAGCATCGGCTTCTGGTCGGAGATGAACCAAAGCCCCAGCCTCCGTTTTTACGACGAATCGGACCAAACCGACAATGTGGTTTGGTATGAGGATAGCCGGAGCATCGAGGCAAAATTAAAGCTGGCCGATCTCTTTGGAGTAAAGGGTGTTTCCCTGTGGCGGCTGGGCCTTATCCCCGATTATGAGGAAACCTCCGAGAGTTCTCATAACCTTGATATCTGGCAAACATTCCTGACTCATAGGGTGGTACAGAATATGGAAAGCACAAGCGCCCCGGAGTAAGGTTTATCCTTTGCCGCAACAGGCCAAGGAATAAACCTTACTCCGGCATTCAATCCGCAGAGTTTAAGCATACCCTTTTCCGGCAAGCTTTTTCAAGAGCAAAAAGGAACCGGCGCAGGCTGCGATGAGAATCAGGCTCATTAAAGAAATAAGAATAACCGGCTGCAGGGATGCCTTAAGAAGGAGATAGCCAAGAAGCCCTGCAAGAAAAACAAAGAGCAGGCCAGCTACCATGCCAAGTACCACATTCATATTCTGTTTAATGGCCTCCGTGGGGCTGTTCCAGACAAGCTTGGGCCGAAGAAAATCAATGGCCAGGCATACGGCACATATGGAATAAAGGGCCAGAGCAGAAAGAATAACCGCCGCCAGAATCGTTAAAGGACTTAAGCGGAAGGCTATAAGGGCCATCAGCGCCATTAGAAACGCACCCAGGAAGGAAATGGAATAGCCCGCCAGAAGCTTTCCCTTAATCTGGTTTTCTATGGATACAGGCAGGCTTTTCAAGAGCCAGAAGCAGGTTCCTTCTCTGGAAAAGGTGCTGGATATGGCAGGGTTCATGGCGTTAAAAGCTGTGAAAATGCCTGCGAAAATTAAAATCAGCATACCCTCGTTACGGGTATCATTAATAAGATCAAAAAGGAATTTCACATCCGGATCCGCCGCGAGATTGCCGCCAAAAAGGGGCAAGGCCATAAGCAGCGGACCAATAAAAATAAGCAGCAGTGAATTAAGTGCGTAAATGGGTGTTCTAAGCAAGGTTCTCCATTCGGTTTTAAAGAAAGATAACCATTGGGAGCCGGAGGCGTAGGACACCTTTTTCGTTACGCCGTGCTTTTGGGTTTCAAGGGAGGCTACCGCCCCATTCCTGTAAATCCGCGAAGCCAGAGCATACACAAGAACCAGTGCGCCTAAGGAAGCCGCCAATAAATAGAGCAAGTTCATAAGGCTTTCTCCGCCGCTTCGGGCAAGGGCCTCTGTAATCCAGACAGCGGGAGGAAAAACTCTTCCCGTAAACGCTACCATTTCCCGGGACGAGCTTAAAAGAAGCTCCATAAGCTTGACCGGATCCTCGGGGAGCCGGCTTGCAAGAAAAAATTGCCCGGCTATAACGATTATAATAAGCACCAATCCGCCTGCCATTGTTAAAAGGTCCCGTCTTTTCCCCCGGCTTACCACCCCCATAAGGAGAAGGGATAACAGGGATGAGACGATTAAAGGCACAATGGGCAGAAACAGAATGCATATAAGCGCAATAAGATAGTAAAGGGGGCCTTTTGCCTCCCCGATTCCGTAAATAATAACCGGCGGCAGCATCAGAAGAAAGGCCGGAATATACTCCCCTGTGAGAACCAGAATGAATTTTGACAGAAAAAGATGCCCCGATTTAATGGGCAGGGCTGATAACAGCTCAATGTCCTTTGCCAGAAAAAGAGTTCCCAGAATATAAAAGACACCGAAAAACAGTATGAAAATCCCGGCAAGAACAGCTGCCTGGGTGAGAAGGATTTCAGGCATGCCGGCCTCCGACGCACCTTGATAAATTTTTGCGAGAAGGTAGGTATAAAGGCCGACAAGCTCAACCAAAGCCAAAAGCACCACAAGACCAATTCCAAGAGCCTTCCACCTTGCTTTTTTATCATTTTTCAGGTTGTAGAGGGTATAAGAGAATCGGTAGCGTACATTAAGCTGCAGCCCAACAAGACGCCAAAACTTCATCATAGGCCCTCACCCCCGCTTTCTGTAAGGTTCAGGAAGATGTTTTCAAGGGAGGTGCTGCTGGAGCGGCGCAGCTCTTCCATAGTTCCTACCGCAATGATTTTTCCTTTATTAATAATACCTATACGATGGCATAGCTTTTCCGCCACATCCAGCACATGGGTGGAGAAAAACACCGTGTTGCCCCGCTCACAATGCTTTTGCATTTCCTCCTTTAAAAAGTGGGCAGCCTTAGGATCCAAACCTGTTAAAGGCTCATCCAGTATCCATAGGGGCGGGTTATGAAGGAGGGCGCCGGTCAATATGAGCTTCTGCTTCATCCCGTGGGAATAGCTTTTAACAGGCTGGCCAATGGCATCCTTTATCTCAAAAATTTCAAGGTATTTTTCCGCGGCCGCCTTGCGTTTATCCGAAGACACTTCGTAGCAATCGGCGATAAAATTTAAATATTCCATTCCGGTCAGGCAGTCATAAATATCATGGGTATCCGGTACAAAGCCCATCTGAAATTTAGCTTCCAGAGGCTGCTTTTTTATGCTCAGGCCCTGAATGGTAATATCGCCTTCGTCAACAGGCAGAATGCCTGTTATCATCTTAAGCGTGGTGGTCTTCCCTGCTCCGTTGGGACCGAGAAAGCCGAATATCTCACCCTTCTTAACCTCCAGCGAGATATTGTCCACTGCTTTAACCTTTCCTTTGGAATAGCTTTTTGACACATTCGTCAATTTCAGCATAGCCCTACCTTCTCCCTTCAATCCAGCTTTTACGCTGCATAACTCAGAAGCATCAACTGTTATATTTAACATATAACAGTTGATGCTTCCTGTCAAGGGAAAGACTCGGAGCTATAAAGGCTGTTCCGAGGTCAAATTCAGTTGTGAAGGACGTTTCAGCTTACCCGAGGATAAAACGGAAACAGGACCATGTCCGCCGCAGATCAGGCAGGGCTTTTTATTTTCTGCCTCTATCTTTTCCACAATTTCAATAATTCTGTGCCTCATATGGGTGGCCTTGCGGGAATCCTTGTTTACACTTCGCATGAGATAAGGCGCAAGAGCGTTGAACTCTGCCCGTTCGGCGGAAAAGCCGCTGATATTCACCAGGTTGTCTCCGGTAAAAACGACTCCGAAGCGGCGGCACACAAAGATCATCTCCCCGTCCAAATGCCCTCCGCTTCCTTCCATAACCTCAAATTCCATATCCTCCATGGAAAAGGAGCCAAGGGGAAGAAGCTCCTCATGATTTTCAGGGGTGTTCGCATCGTCAATATAGCTTAAGCGTTCCTCGGCTGTAGGCACATAGCCGGTAATAATCCGGCTTAGCTTGCTGTAGCCCATGCCAAGGGGCCGGTCTTCTCTGAAATCGGGCAGTCCCAGCCTTTGCCTTTTTAAGTTCTCCGCACTCTTTCGGTTAACAAAAACAGGCATTTGTTGGAAACGTTCCAGAAGCCCGCAATGATCCATATCGGCGTGGGTGACATAAATTCTTCCGGCTCTTTCTAAAAAGCCTGGGAAAAGGCTTTCAAGAACATGAGTCAGCTCATCGCCGTAAATGGAATAGCCTGTATCTACCAAAAGCAGCTCCGACGGGCTCTCAAGCACATAGGTATTGCTGCCGCAGGGAGGCTGAATATTATAAAGGGTTATCCTGTCGTTGATGGGAAATTTTTCGATATCCGCTTTATAGCCCTCGCCTCGGTAACGGCTTACAAAGGTGGCAAAGCGCTTAATATAGTCAAACACCTTATCGGGCTTTTCTCCCGTATCCTGAAGGTTTTGAAAAATACGGTTGGATTCGGAAAGAAATTCTACCGTCTGCTCCCGGCTGAGTCCCAGGAGCTTTTTCATATCATTGGCCAGACGGATATAAAAGATGGCATTATCCAGATTTGTTCCATGATCGTCATAATCAAGAATATCAATGGGATAAATTTCGCCTACTTCATCCAAAACCAGCTTTATAAGATCAGGCTTTTCAATAAGGAGGCCCATTTTAAAGTTCTGATAGCCCGAATCGTCGGTGTTTGTATTGATATAGGAGATGCTTATATCGTAGCGATCCAATATTTTCAGCACCGGAAGCGCCGCTCCCGCCACGTCGGGCATGCGTATCGCAGCCACCACAACCCGTACCTCCGGTATGTTTTCGTTGAGATAGCCTACCTGTTCAAGTTCTCTGGTTATCCTTACCAGGCCTTCTTCCGTGGCCTCCACATCCAAAAAAAGCGTGTGCAAATCCACGGCTTTATTGTAGCTGGCTCTTGCGATATTTCCGCCATGTCTGGCTATAATTTTGGATGCCAGCATAAAAGCCCCTGTCTTATCCGGTAAACTGGTTACATAGGATTTCTTAGGCATACCCTTGCTCCGTTCTGTTCAAAAAGCCCTGCTTCGTGTCTGCTTAAAACGATTACTTCTCTCTTTACAGGTTTCCCAGTATAAGCATGTAAAATGGAATAAAGACAAGGCTTACCACAGTAGTAACCGCTGTCATTACCGCCGCATACTTTTCATCGGCCCCATAGGTTTTGGCTATAATAGAGGTCTGTGTCATGGCCGGCATGGCTGCCTGTATGATGAAGACCTTCTGCATTAAAGGCGGAATGGGAATGAACCGGCAAATTAAAAACACGATGGCCGGGGCCAGTAAAAAACGGCCTGCCAAAAGAACAAACATATCCTTGGAGGGCTTTATTTCCTTTAGCTTTATGGAATGGATAATCATACCGATAAAAAGCATGGAAAGCGGAGTTGTGAGGTTTCCCATATACCGGCAGGTATCCATGACGCTTTTGGGAAGCTTTATTTCCAAAAGCACCATCACAACGGACAACAGGAAGCCTGTAAGGGGCGGTGAAAAAATTCTTTTAATGCTGGCCTTTGAAAAAAACTTATCTCCTCCTCCAGAACCGTCACGGCCAATACCGTATACACCGATGGTCCAGAACAGGGTGGTATTGGCTATGTAATACAGGAGAACGTTTGGTAGGCTCTCCTCTCCGAAAAGGGCCAAATTTACCGGTAAGCCCACAAAAATGGTATTTGACAGGGCAAACATGGAGCGAAAGGTACCTCTTCTTCCCTCGGGCACCTTAAGCGCCAGAGAAACCGGTATTGAAATACCGTAGGTCGCTCCCATAACCAAAAAGGGGATGATCAGGCCAACGCCCAGATTCAGTAGATCCTCCTTGTTGTAGGTACCCATAATATTGGAGATCATGTAAAGTGGAAGAGCGACATTAACGACCAGACGCGTTAGTAGCTTGGGTGTTCGTTCGTCGAACCATCCCTTGTGAGCCATTAGCCAGCCCATGACCAGCATGATGATGATACTTAAGACACTTTGAACTGCGTTTAACAAGACCATTTTAAAAACCTTTCCGCCATACCCGAAGAAATAAAAGGCCAAAAGAGCGTAAATACCCTCCCTGCCTTTAGCCGGATTCGCCTGTGCGAATAGCTTCCGATTGCCTGAAGACATGGGCCATGGCTCAATGACTTCAGGCTTTTCACTTTTATAACTATAGCATGATTGACGGTCGGTTCCAAGAAAACATTTTGAAAAATTAAGCAGGCTTTGCCCGCAGCCCAATGGATAGTAGCGCCGATGCCCTCTTCCTTTTAGCAAGATTTGCTTTAAGCAAATGGCTGCAAAAAAAGAAAGACAAACCGCACAAACAGTTTGTCTTTCCTGTACTTTTAATTCGCTTTAACAAAAGGCAGCCGTCTGCTATACTTGCTGTTCCTCCTGCTTGGGCCTGCTGTAAAAATCCGCCTTGTACTTGTCCGCAAGCTGCTGGAATTCATCGTTATTCTTTCTATAGAGCTTTGCAAGCTCCTCGCTGAAGCTGCAGATAACCGGGTATTTGGCCGCGATTTCGCCAATAACGCGATTGGCTTCGCTTTCATTTTTTATGGAGATAGTTGCAGCTTCCTTACTTCCCCTGAAATAAAGCTGCAACTGGTAGCTTTTGCTGACAGTGATAAAATAAGATTTATGCTTTGTCACTTTAAGATAAGCCCAGATTAATTCCGATGTTTTTGCGACGCTTAGCTTGGAGCCTTTGTTTGCCACAATGTATTCGTCCGAAATCAGGCCAGCGTTTCCAAAGGACTTGGCACCGCCTGCGTAAATATAGGCCTCCCGCTCCACAATATTGTTTATTTTAGTCTCAATATCCTCAGGATCACCAATAGCGCTTAAGGCCATATAATCCTTGGTGCTCTTATAGTTTGAGTAAGCAAGAAGCTTGCCGATGAGAATTCCCAAAGAAACGAGAATGGCAATAACAGCGGCAACAAATATGCCCTGGTCACCGGCTCTATCCTTTATTGTTACACAAAATTCGG
>JAFADM010000050.1 GCA_023424865.1 Bacillota bacterium
TGAAAATTTTGAAAAGGCCCTTCGCAGCGTTCTTTTTTCTCTTGGTCAAACATAAATAGGATTCCGGAGGGAATCCTATGCCAACAAGAAAAGCACTGAAATGGGTTATGATCTGGGGAGCCCTGTCCCTGGGACTCAATGCCTTTATTTATTTTACGCAGGGAAAACGAGCGGCTCTTGCTTATTTAGGCGCTTATTTTTTAGAGCAGAGCCTTAGCATGGACAATTTGTTTGTGTTCATTATGGTTTTTTCCAGCTTCAGCATTCCTCCTGCCTATCAGCGCAGGGTGCTGAACTATGGCATTATTGGCGCCATGATTCTTCGTTTTTTGTTTGTGGTTCTCGGACTTCATTACATAAAGCGTTTTTATTGGCTTCTGTACCTTTTCGGCCTTATTTTAATTCTAAGCGGGCTCAATGTCATGGTTGGCAAAGAGAAAGAGGGGGGAGTTAAGGACAGCCTCGTAATTCGTTTTTTCAGCAAACTGCTGCCAATGACTCCCACTCTGCATGGTGAACGGCTTTTTGTAAGGGAGAAGGGGCATCTTCTTGCCACCCCTCTCTTTGTTATCCTTCTTCTCATTGAGTCCTCGGATATTCTTTTTGCAATGGACTCCATTCCTGCCATTTTTTCTATTACCATGGATCCGTTTATCGTGTATACCTCGAATCTTTTTGCCATTCTGGGCCTTCGAAGCCTGTACTTTCTTCTTGGAAATTTGAAGGAACGCTTTAAATATGTGAAATACGGTATCGGGCTGGTGCTTGTTTTCACCGGCATTAAGCTGGCTGCCCTCTATTTTAAAATCGTTATTCCTATGGAGCTTTCCCTTTTAACCATATTTGCCATAATGGCTGTGAGTATTCTGGCTTCCGCCTTCTCTGGCCATGAATCCGGCAGCAGAAAAGGCTGTTAAATGAGGGTAAGCCCCTAAAAGCTTTTAAAAGCTCTTAAAAGCTTTTAAAATCTCTTATGAGCTCTTATGAGCTCTTATAAGCTCTTATAAACTCCTATAAACTCCTATAAAAGCCCTTATAGGCTCCTGTGGCGAAGTATTTAACTGTGGCGGATTACCTCAAATCTTTCCAGTCGGTAAGGATCGCCATTCTGTATGCCAGCCAGGCGAAGAGCATCGGAAACCAGCTTTGACGGTGCCGGAGGCTCTCCAAGATCCGGAAGAAGAATACCCTTCTTCAAACCCGATTGTGCAATAACACCGTATCGGGCGCCTTTGAGCTCCTCCACCTGCTGGAGTGCCTGGGGCGGTTCCAGGATATCGACTGTGTAGGAAAGATCCTCTAATTCATGGCTCTTAACGGGATCAAACCGGGGATCCCGGGTGCCTGCGGCGATGGCATTGCGTATGATATCTGCGGCCAGGCAGCTTTCCATGGGAGCAGCCGAGCCCATGGAGCCCCGCAATCCGCCCTGGCTGGTAAGCGTAACAAAGACGCCGGCCGTGGTGTTCAGAAGCTTATCCGGAAGGTAATCGGGGACATCGATTTGCTTTCCTTTTTTTACATGGGTTTCCAAAGCCAAACGTGCAAGGGAAACATAAGGGTCCTCTGCCTTGCGTGTGGCAGACAGAATGCTGGAACGCTTAAAATCCATAAATGCGGCCAAATCCCTGGATAAATCCCTGCCCCCCGAGCTTAGGGAGGCTATGGTAAACCTGCGTCCGTTCTTTGCTTCACAGGAATAAATTCTGTGCTTGTAGTCATAACCGTTTAAAACGCCTGCCAGCACCATAAAGGAAAGAAACAGGCATGGCTCCTCAGCGGCACCGGAAATAGCCGTTTCGTATTCTTTTGAAGAAAGAAGCCTTCGAAAATCATTGTTTTTCAGTATACAGGGTGCCGCGCCCTCTGCCTGTTCCTCAGACGCTGCCAGAAAGGCAGCCTTTATTCCTTCCTTTTCCGTGGCCTCGCAAAGCAGCATGCCAAAGCAGTACAGCAGCTCCGGAGCAATCAAGGGAAGCTCAGCGGCCATCATGGGGATGGAAGGAGGGGATTCCCATAAAAGCGCCAGGGGAAGCCCGTCAGCTGTTCCCAAACGTGTTTCCTCGAGAGGAAGAGAGCTGATTTCCAAACTCACGCCCCCTTCGTTTCCCAGGGCCTCTATTCTTTTAGTCAGCCTGTCAAGAACGGAAACAGGAGGGGAGGCTGAATAAATGGAGGGATAGAGTCGTATGTTTTTGTCCTCCGGGTGGAAAGATGGTACAAGAAGAAGGGCCGCCTGAGGTTGGAAGGCAACCAATTCCTCGCCTAATGTCAGGCAGCCTTCCAATGTTTTTGGAGGCAGTTGTTCTTTGGCTGAAAGAGGAAGCAAAAATAATTTTTTTGGAACACCCATGATTCCGCTCCTTGAAAAAGGTTTATATTTTATTTAATATGGTCATTTTAGGGGGTAAGTATGCTTCAAAACGGGCAATTTAAAAAGTTTTGCCCGATTTCATTGTAGTAAGGCCGTTCTTGTGGTATATAAAAAGCAGGATCCATTAGGTTATCCTGATACATTTATATATTTTGAATATGGAGGGAAATTATGAGTCAGTCACCTAAATTCTACAAATGTCCCCATTGCGGTAATCTGGTTGGCGTCATCCTTGACAGCGGAGAAAATGTGGTCTGCTGCGGCCAGCCTATGGAGGAGCTTAAAGCCAACGTAACTGAGGCATCTACAGAAAAGCATCTTCCGGTAGCCGAAATTGACGGAGATACCCTTAAGGTTCAGGTTGGAAGTGTTGCACATCCCATGCTTGACGAGCATTATATCATGTGGATCTGTGTGATGAGCGCAGGCAGGGTGCAAAGAGTAAGACTGGATCCCCATCAGAAGCCGGAAGCTGTTTTTGTAGTTCCTGAAAGCGGTGATGTGGAGATTTACGAGTACTGCAACCTCCATGGCCTTTGGAAGACAACAGTCAGAAAATAATGGGGAAGACAAGGAGTACACCATGCTAAATGAAAAAGTTGAAAAACTTTTAAATGAACAGATCGCCAAGGAATTTTATTCAGCACAGCTGTATCTTTCCATGTCGTCCTGGTTCAGCTCCAAAAGCTTAGACGGATTTGCCAAGTATTATTACATTCAGGCCATGGAAGAGCGTGCCCATGCCCACATCATTTACCACTATATCCTGAAAGCCGGCGGCAGAGCTCTGCTCAGCACCATTGATGCGCCGAAAACCGAGTGGAAGGATGTACTGGAGGTGCTCACCGAAACGGTGACCCATGAAGAATATGTAACCTCGCTAATCTACACTATTATTGATGCGGCTCAACAGGCTAAGGACTTCAAGGTGGTTCAGTTCTTCCAGTGGTTTGTGGAAGAGCAGACCGAGGAAGAGGACAATGCCAATAAAAACAAGGGCCGCTTCGAGGCCATGGGCCTGGACGGAAAAGCTCTTTATCTTCTGGATCAGGAGCTTGGAGCAAGGGTTTACACCATTCCACCGCCCCTTGCCGCCTTTGAGGCTTAAGGATCCTATAGCGGAAAAAGTAAAACTAAACGAAAAGAGAGACATACCGCCAAAAGTGTTATGCTCCCTTTATGAGAGACAGTGAAATAAAAAACACTGTTAATCATGAAGGGAGCATTTCTATGTCCAGAGAAAAGGTTACTGCTGAGGAACGCATAGAGGCATATCTCTCTTTTTTAATGGAGTGAGGCTAAAGCTTAATATCCACACCCAGTACGCCAATAATGTCATTTCCTCTCTTTATGGGGGTTGAAAGAGTGAGGCAGGGTTTTTTGGTAATAGAGGAGATATAGATGTTGGATAGAAAATCCTTGCCCTGAAGCGCCTCTTTAAACCATTCCCTTGCAGAGGCATTGGCTATGCCGTTGACAGGAATGGATTCCACAAACCGGCCCTTGGTATCGTTTGTCCAGGCGGCTTCCACATAATCGTATTTTTCCATAAAGGCGGTTAAAAGCGTGCGGTGTGTACTTTTCTCCATGGCCAGAAGGAGAGGATCTGCTTTAAGCTCACGCTCAAGAAGCTCTTTGCAGCCGTTAGCCTTCGCCATGGCATCCTCATCCTTGAAGCTCAGAATACCGGATGTGGTCGCCTCAAAAATTTCCCGGAGATCATTGGCCGCAAAATTAAGCTTTCCGCTCATATCGGAAATTTCAGATATGCTTTCGGTTTGCTTTTGTACGGAGCGGCATACGGCATCCACATACTGGGAGGTTCCGCCCAGAAGATTTTCCGCCGATTCAATCCGGCTTCCGATGCTGCGTGTCAGCTCCACCTCCTGGTGTGAAAGGCGGCTGATTTGTTCAACCATGCCTAAAACGCTTCCGAAGGAACGATCAATGTTTTGAAGATTGTCTTCAATTCCCCTGGAAAACTCCACACCCTTTGAGACCTTTATGGAATTGTCATAGGCTGATTCCAGAACTCCGGCAATTTCACTCTGTATGGCTTCTATTAAGCCATTGGCATTTTTTACGGCTGAATTGGCGGCATCGGCAAGATGCCTTATTTCATCGGCTACCACGGCAAAGCCTTTTCCTGCTTCCCCTGCTCTTGCGGACTCAATAGCGGCATTAAGGGCCAGAAGATGGGTTTGCTTGGAAATGGCCGTGACGCTTTCAAGTATTTGAATGATTTCACCGGAGGTTTTCTCAAGGCTTTGCATGTATTCCACCGTGCGATCTGAGGAGCCCCTTATGCCGTCAATGGTGTCAACCACACTGAGAATGGATTTAAGACTTTTGTTCAAAACATTTTTAGAACCAAGGCTCATGGACTCAAGCTCCTTGCAGGTAGCATTGGCTTTTTCAAGCAAATCGCTGATGTCCCGGACGCCGGCCAGGGTAGAGGCTACCTCCTTGTTGGCTTCGGAACTCATCCTGCTCATTTCGTCGGCTTCGGACAAGAGCCTGGAAGTGGACCCGCGGCTTTCATCAAGTGTGACATTAAGCTGCTCTGAAACAGCCGAAATTTGACTGGCAGCAACCTGAACGTCCATGCTGAAACGAGAGATATCTTCTTTTAGCTTATGGCCGGAGGTGTGGTATTCATTAAGCCGTTTATGTACGCTGCTGTTTAAAAAGGCAAAATAGATGCCAAAAACAGCTGTGGGTACGATAATCAGCAATAAAGGCGTGGAAAGCGGAAGATAAAGAATCCACAGAATCATGATGAGGGCGGAAAATAGCAGGGCTGCAACTTGGGCAATCATCATTCGGATTTGCTTCATAAAAAGTATCATTCCTTTCTAAGGTACAAACAGGCTACAGATTATGTTCTGTTTAGACAAAATGCATCAGATATTTTCAATACTATCACGCCCAAAGGTTGGTTACAATGCGAATATGGCATAAAGAACCAAAAAGAGAAGCATCTGTCCATCCCTTTTCTTCCGATAATTCCGTCGCTTATAAGGAATAGGAGGTACCAGCGGAACTTGCATTGCATGGAAAATCTGACGGGCGGAATTGCCACCCGTCAGATCGTTAATCCGGTTAGTCTGTATAGCGCTTGTTCAGTTTTCCGTATCCACGTACAAAGCGTGGCCTTTTTCGCTGTTGGGAACTATAATGCTGCCGTTTCCCAGGCAATACAGCTTTATAACATGCCTGGAGACACGATCCACATAGGAGTTGCTTATGGAGTTATCGCCCAGGATTGAGAATTTGTTATGTCTTGAAAATTTTAATCCGGTACCGCTTAAGTCCATGGACGCATAGCCGGAAAAATCCGAATCCATGCTTCCGCTCATGCAAAAGCCATAGGGCAGATGTTCCACGTGGAAAGGCTCAAGTTCCTCATTTCCTTCATAAAGTATAATAGGGCCCCCTTCTGTTTGGGTAAAGCGGGCATCAAAGATGTCCACCTCCATGGTATTTATATTAAGCCGGATTTTACTGAAGTACTGTATGAGTGACGTTCCACCGAATTCTCCTCCGGACTTGATATGCACCATATTGTCCTCAGGCCGGGAAAGAGTAATGTATTCCTTGGGTGTCTGTCCCCAGCCCATGTCCGCACAGTGCAGCAATACCTTTTTTTGAGGCTCACCGTTGATGAAAATATAGAAATCTCCGTCGTGATCCACACCGAAAAGATCGCGTAAATCCTTGGCTGAAGCAGGCAGAATATGGCCCCGTACGGCCCCTTCCTCTAAATTTTCCTGTAGTGATTGAAGAAGCACCTCATATTTGGCCAGCTTATCCGTTTTAAAGTCGGATGCAGGATCCCCAAGGATAAGGGCCTCGTTTTCCAGCTTTTTTTGCAGCTCTCGGCTTTTGTGAAAAATTTCTTTTACAACAAGCAGACGGGAGCTTCTTCCTTGATAGAGGTTAAATTCAATGGCGGGACATTCCAGTATATATGCGGCATGATTTTTAAGCAGGCGGGCCTGCTGATAGAGGGAAATAAGGTTTTCAATAGCGCTGCGCCTGTCGCCAAGGGGAGAGGGAACCTGGAGAAAAGCCTCCGGCAGCACTTCTGAGTAATAAGTGAAATCAAAGGACAGGGGAACAGCCATTTCATCTAAACGGCCATACTCATGAAACAGGGCGAAATGCCGTACAAGCGTCTCTTTATCGGCTGAAATATCGTTGAAGCCTTTCTTGCCTGCACCAAGCACATTACCGTCATCAATCAAAAAATAGTTAAACTGGAATTTTTGTGTCAATTGACGCAGCTTGTTCAAAAATGCGGTGAGATCCCGGAAGGAATCCTTATATTCCCAGGTGCCGACATATTTCTCAGCCGCTTCAAACACATAATCCTGATCTTCTTTTGTAAAGGTCTCCTCTTTTATAAGAAGGGTAAGCCGTGTGCCTGCTTCAATCCGGCTTAAAAAAGCATCTCCGTAATAGGCATAAAAGGCCTGGGAGCCTGCTTGCGATGTAAGAGCGTCCATGGCCTCAGATGTAAGCGCATAACCCTCGGGTGAGGGGCCTCCCAATGCATAGGTTCCTGTCAGCGCAGTGGCCTGGATGGCAATGTAGACACTGAATTCTTCAAAGCCTGTTTTTTTGAAGAATTCAGCTGAGCCCAGCTCAGCCAGTCCGCTTCGAAAGCTTCCGCCTATAAACTCCTGATCCTTGATCCCAAGAAGCTTCCGGAGGGTTTCAAAGGTTTTTACAACCGAGATTTGATAGGTAACCGCAGCTTTTTTCTCTTCCGTTTCCGGCGGTGGTTGAGTATGCCGGGTCAAGTCAAGGGCGCTGATTCTCTCTTCGCAGGTGACGCTGTTGAGACCCTTGCCAAGCAAGCCGGCATAGTATGTAAATTTCATAGTTCTTCACCTCCTCTATATCATATGCTTGTACCTGATTTCTGCTCATGTTATGCTGTACATGGAGCCATAAGGTGTGGAAACTTTTTCCTAACCTATGAATCCGTAGTGTATATTGTACTGTGGTGTATACTGTATCTATCAGGAGGCAGCATACGAAAGCCGATATCACTTAATAGGCATAATAAAGGTGTTTCGTTGCAGGTTGAACGCAGTGAAAGCATCAGGCTGTGACAAACAGCAAATGAAAGGGCGGAAAGCCGGAAAGGACAGGTAAGATGAAATCAAGTAGCGAACTCAGACTGGCTGTATTGATTGACGCAGAAAATGTTCCCTATAGTAATATTCGTGGGGTTCTGGAGGAACTTGCAAAGTATGGAATTCCGACAATAAAGCGTATCTACGGCGACTGGACGAAGCCTGCCATGTCAGGCTGGAAAAAAGAGCTTCTTGAGAACGCCATTACTCCCATCCAGCAGTATAGCTACACCTCAGGCAAGAATTCATCCGACTCGGCAATGATTATTGATGCAATGGATATACTCTATTCGGAAAAAGTAGAAGGCTTTTGCATAATATCCAGCGACAGTGATTTTACACGGCTTGTTGTACGGCTAAGAGAAGCGGGTATGAAGGTTTTCGGCATCGGCGAGCGAAAAACACCCAATCCTTTTATCGTAGCCTGTGATAAATTCACCTACCTGGAAATTATCCAGGCAGCCTCCGACGGCCCTGAAATTGAACCCTTGGAAAATCAGGATGTTCAAAAGGGAGATATATCTGTTAAGACTCTTAATAACGCTATTGCTAAGATAAACGAGGAACAGATTAATTTAATCGCATCCTCAGTATCTGCCGTAGCCGATGAAAATGGATGGGCATTTTTGGCCGATGTGGGAAATATGATACTTAAAAAGCAGCCGGATTTTGATGCCAGAAATTTTGGTTTCGCAAAGCTTACTCCTCTTATCAAGCATTTGAAGCGCTTTGAAATCGACGAGAGAGATTCCGGAAATAACCGGATTAAGCATATCTATGTCAGAAATAAAAAGTGAGAGTGGTTTTTATGCATTGGGTGTATATTCCGCTTTTCGCGGCTGTTTTAGCCGGTGCTGCCGGACTGGCTGTAGGAAACCGCCTTTATGGCATGGCCGTGGCGGTTGGGAAAAAAGACTTTTTGTCCACTGGAGAGAGTGATTCTCCTCAAAAGGAGAAGGATTTCTGGGAAGAAGGCCGAAAGTGGCTGGAGTCCGTTGACAAAGAACCTCTGGAAATAGTCAGCACGGATGGGCTTCACTTAAGAGGACTGTTCCTGCCGCCCCCATTAAAAGATGGGAGATATGCGGTTCTTATTCATGGCTATGGCACCCGGGGCATGGAAATGGGCCCTTTTGCCCGTTTTTATTATGAGGAACTGAAAATGGGGATTCTTATACCCGACAATCGTGGCCATGGCCTCAGTGAGGGCCATTATATCGGTTTCGGATGGCATGACAGGGAGGATGTCATTAATTGGCTGAACTACCTTGTTAAGCGTGAGGGGGAGCCTGAGTCCATTATTCTCCATGGTATTTCCATGGGCGGCGCCACAGTGCTTATGACAAGCGGTGAAGCTCTTCCTGCAAGTGTGAAGGCTGTTGTTTCCGACTGTGCCTACACCTCGGCGATGGAGGTGCTTACCCATCAGCTGAAAACCCTCTTTAAACTTCCTGCCTTTCCGTTTATTCCACTGGCGAACTTTGTGACGCGTCTTAGAGCCGGCTACTCCTTAAAGCAGGCTTCCGCTTTGGAGCAGGTTAAAAAAACAAGGCTGCCCATTCTTTTTATCCACGGTGACGCCGATGATTTTGTACCCTTTTCCATGATGAGGCCGCTTTATGATGCGGCTGGAGGTCCTAAGGGACAACTGGTGGTTGCAGGTGCCGGGCATGCCCAGGCCATGCAGATTAACGGTGAGGCCTTTAAGGAAGGTATAAGGAAGTTTCTGGAGGAAAATGGAATAGTGAAGACCTGATTCTTATAAATTTTTTATCCCTTAAGGAGCAAGAGATGAGTTTATTCGCTGAAAGAATTGGTGGAGAGCGTTTTGGTAAGGATACGGCCATTTATAAATTTGAGAAAATAAAACGGGCCAAGCGGGAAGCAGTCATTAATAATCCCGGTATAAAGCTCATTGATATGGGGGTCGGAGAGCCGGATTCGGCAGCGGACCCGAAAATCGTGGAAGTATTGGCAAGAGAGGCCGCACTTAAAGAAAACCGCTTCTATTCCGATAACGGCATCGCTGATTTCCAGCAGGCTGCGGCAGCTTATTTAAAAACGGTTTATAGTGTTGAAATCCATAATCCCCTGGAGCAAATTGTCCACGGAATCGGTTCCAAGCCGGTGCTGGCCATTTTGCCCCTGTGCTTCGTCAATCCGGGGGAATATACGCTTATGACCGTTCCCGGCTATCCAATATTAGGCACCTATACGGCCTATGTGGGAGGACAGGTTTATCCGCTGCCGCTTTTGGAGGAAAACGACTATTTCCCTGATCTTGAGGCAATACCGGAGGCTGTGCTAATAAAGGCCAAGCTTTTGTACCTCAATTATCCCAACAATCCTACAGGAAAGGCTGCCACTGCGGATTTTTTCAAAAAGGTTGTGGCTTTTGCAAAGAAAAACAATGTGCTGGTAATTCATGATGCCTCCTATGCGGCACTAAATTATGACGGCAAGCCTCCCTTGAGCTTTTTGTCCCTGCCTGGCGCCATGGATGTGGGTCTTGAGATTTTTTCTCTTTCAAAGGCCTTTAATATGACGGGCTGGCGTCTATCCTTCGTAGCCGGCCGGGCTGATTATGTCAAGGCTTACGCAACGGTAAAGGACAATACGGATTCCGGGCAATTCCGGGCAATACAAAAGGCGGGAATTTATGCCCTGGAGCATCCGGAAATTACCCATGCCACCCGCGATAAGTACCTGCGGAGGCTGGAGCTTTTGAACAACGCTCTCACTCAGGTGGGCTTTAAGGTACGAACGCCTGAGGGGAGCTTTTACACCTATGTGCCGGCACCCATAGGAACCCGTGACGGGCAGGTGTTTAAAAATGCAGGTGATGCCGCGGACTTTCTTATTCGCAAATGCCTGGTTTCCACGGTTCCCTGGGATGATGCCGGAGCTTACCTTCGTCTTTCCGTTACCTTTGAGGCTCAAACACCGGAGGAGGAAAAGCAGGTTGTCGAGGAGGTCGGAAAGCGCTTTATGCAAGCCGGCCTTGTTTTCAGCTGAGGACAGAACGACTTTAAGCCTCAACAGGGGCTGATGCAGCGTGTAAGTAAGCTTTGCATCCGGTGCTTCGATACTATGGACGAAAAATGAATGAGGAAATCGACAAGAAGGAGCAAATGAAATGATAAAAGCCGTACTTTTTGATTTTGACGGAACCCTGGTAAACTCCAAGCATATCGCTATTGAAGCTGTGAATTCCATGAGTGAGAAGCACCGCTTTAAAAAAATTATTCCCGAAGACATTAAGCCCTTGATGACAATGTCCGTCAAGGAACGCTGCAAAGCCATGGGCGTACCCATGTACAAGCTTCCTATCTTTGTTACCGAGTTTTACGGCATCTATAAAAGAGGGCTTCATACCCTCACCTTTTTTCCGGGTATGAAGGAGGTTTTAGCCCGCCTCAATGAAGAAGGCTACCATGTGGGAATTATTTCCTCCAACTCGGAAAAAAACATACGTGAATTTTTGTCTGATAAGGGACTGGATTTTATTACAGAGGTCTTCTGTTCCCGTGATCTTTTAGGCAAGGATAAAATTATCGACCGTTACTTAAGTGATTTCGGCTTTTCAAGGGAACAGGTTCTTTATGTGGGGGATGAGAGCCGGGATGTTGCGGCAAGCCATCGGAGCGGTGTCAAGGTTGTATGGGTGAATTGGGGCTATGATGATTTTGAAGCCGTAAGAGCCCTTGAACCGGATTTTAAAGCTTCTGTACCCGAGGATATTTTAAAGGCAGCTCAGGCATAGGAACGAAAGGAAGCAGGAAAATTGAGGGAACAATGGATTGGTGTTGTGGCAAGCCCCAATAAAGTGGGGAATTCTGCCCTTTTGACCTCTTATGTGGCTGCTTTTTTAGAAAGCAGGGGAGCTTGGGTGAAAATTTATTATCTGGGAACCGCCGTTCAAAGCTGTACCGGTTGTGAAGCCTGCTTTAAAACCGGATCCTGCGTCTACAAGGATGAAGTGTCGGCAATACATAACGAGATTAAAACGGCGGACGGGCTCATTCTTGCGTCACCCTCCTACAATTACAATATGACGGCGCCCATGAAGGCTTTTCTGGATCGCACGTTTTGCTTTGGCGATTACTCTCAGGGAAAATGGCAAAACCGGCTGGATGCCGGCAAAAAGGCCGTTCTCATTGGTGTTTGCCGGGGACGTGAGCCGGAATGTATGGGCTATACCACCCTTGGAATGCAAAAGACCGTGGAGGAGCTGGATTTCAATCTTGTTGAGGTCATAAACTATTTGGGATCCAAGGCTTTGCCTGTTGTACAGAACAGAACTATTCAGCAGGAAATTGTGGAAAGGCTTACTGCAAAGGGCCTGGATTAATCGGGTAAATCTGATATGGAATTATGAAAGAAAACATGGGGGCATACCGTGAAGCGTATCATAACCAACTATACCTATTTCCGCCTTTTCTTGTTCCTGTCGGTTGTTTATGTTGTCATTTTTATGCTGTTCACTCTCTTTATTACCAATCAAATTTCCAGCTACTCCTTTCGGGAGATGAATTCCTTTTTGCAGGACAAGCTGTCCCATACCGCTGAAAACACGGATTTTGTATTCTTTAATCTTAAAAATTACGGGCTTCGCATGTATGAGGACCGGGATATTGGAGGCTGGCTTTTTGCCGATAAAAAGGATCCTCTGCTTGAAGCCTATGCGTCCAACACGGCAGCCCGCTACATAAGGGATTTTAGGGGACCGACCCATAGCGGCGGTCCCTTCCGCTATCCCCTCAAAACCGGTCATTTTTCGGAGTTTTTTAAAGTGGAATCCTTAATGGGTGAAAGATGGACCCACAAAGAGAGCCGGGAAGGCATAATGCCTGTACCGGCTTTCTTTGGCAGAAATTTGCGTAACCAAATCTGACTAAAAGGGAGGGGGGATACCCCGAGCGTTTGATTATACGTAACCATAACCATTAAAAGTTCAGCAAAATAGCAATAGACAGAAGCGATATGGGGGTGTATAATCAAAAAAAATTGAATAAAAAACAGAGCAGGTATTGTGCGTCAAGTGCCGGGGAATGGGAGTAGAGTCTCCGGACGAAAAGCTGAAAGGGCTTGCGGTACAATGTTACATCCGCTGTTTGAAATAATTGG
>JAFADM010000057.1 GCA_023424865.1 Bacillota bacterium
GGTTATGTGTTAAGTAGCTTACTTTAAGTTACTTATATTATAAGGATTTAAAAGGAAAAAGTCAAACAAATGTTCGATTTATGTTGACAAAAGAACAGATGTTCTGTAATATAATTCTTGTAAGAACATTTGTTCTTCAAGGAAGTTATAGCCGTTTTAGGGCAGGAATTGCCGGAATGCCGGGGGGATCGGCACATGGCAAATGACCCTTTGGGTTACTGAGGTGATGGTTATGAGAAGACGCTATCGGTTAAAAAACAAAAGACGTTTTGCTGCTTTTCTCTTTTGTATTTTGCTTCTGCCGTTACTTATTCTCTCTTCAATGAATGTTCGGGCTGAAACAATCAATGAGCCTAATCTTCAAACCATAAAGGTCGATGCGGGGGATACACTCTGGGAAATTGCCTCCGAACTGTCCGGTAAGCGTGATGTGCGTCAGGTTGTCTATGAGATAAAAAAACTCAATCAACTGAACAATGACGTTATTTATGGTGGTCAATGGCTTAAGCTTCCTTGATATTAGTCCTTCCCAATAAACCCAATCCAAAATAAACCTGTCTTTATCTATTATTGGAGGGGTCTACGGCATCCCTTTATAAAAGAACAGGCATAATGTGCTAAAAAGGTGTCATAGACAAGCCCGTTCCGCCCTCTTAAAAGGGCGGATTTTTTTTCATAATGAAAAGTGGGTATGGGTTTCATAAATGCATCATATTTTCTATTATCCTTATTTTATCTCATGATTTCTGTGGTAATACAGACTCCTATTCTACTAATAGATATAGGGGAAGCTCATGGCAGGAGAGGTGATACTATGCTTGTAAGTCAGGTTTCTGTTTATCTTGAAAATCAAAAAGGCCGCATAACAGAGGTTTGCCGCCTTTTAAAAGAGCAGGGGATTCGAATTGAAGCCTTGTCGATATGGGACACTACCGATCCCCTTATACTGAGAATGGTTGCAGATAAGCCGGACAGAGCCGTAGCTGTGCTGAAAGCAAAAGGTTTTGCAGTTGGTATAACACAAGTGCTGGCCGTTGGTACCAGGGGCTGGCCTGGAGGATTGCCGGAGGTAATAAGCCGCCTTGAAGAAAACGGCGTCGGTATTGAATACCTGTACGCCGCAATTGCTCCAAGGGAGGATAAATCCGATGTATTGATGAAGGTTGAGGATCCCCATGGTGCCATGGAGCTGTTAAGAGATTCCTTAGTTTTATGAAATATCTCTTAACACCAGATTTTTGTTTTTATCCAAGGCCCATTGAATGGACCATTCGTTTTCAAAAAGCAGAACAAAATGGTTGTGATTATCCTCAACCAGCATGGTGGAGGAGGTGGTGTTAAGCTCTCTTGGGTCACCGTTGCATTCCACTATCCAGCGGGCATAATGATAATTAAGCTGGTTCATACGTATATCCGCTGAATATTCGTTCTTAAGGCGATATTCCAGGACCTCAAACTGGAGTACACCGACAGCGCCGATGATGAATTCCTCCAGCCCAATATCAGGCTGTTTGAATATCTGAATGGCTCCTTCTTCGGAAAGCTGGGTAATTCCCTTCATAAACTGCTTGCGCTTCATGGTATCCTTAGCGGATATTCTGGCAAAATGCTCGGCAGGGAAGGAGGGAATGCCTTTAAATTGGAGGCCGCCATTGGTGCTCAGCGTATCGCCTATACGGAAGATACCCGGATCAAAAAGACCAATAATATCACCGGCATAGGCAGTCTCAACAATTTCTCTTTCCTGGGCCATAAATTGCTGGGGCTGTGCCAGGCGGACAGGTTTTCCCGTACTGCTGTGTATAACCTGCATCCCTTTATTAAAGATGCCGGAGCATATTCTTAAGAAGGCGATGCGATCCCGGTGGCTGGGATTCATATTGGCCTGTATTTTGAAAATAAATCCGGTAAAATCCGAATCCTGGGCTTGAACAGGAGTTTCTTCAAAATGACGTTCACCAGGAGGCGGTGATACATTGAGGAATTCTTCCAGAAATGGCTCGACACCGAAGTTAGTCATGGCACTGCCGAAAAAGATAGGAGTAAGCTCGCCACGTGATACCTTGCCTAAATCAAAATTATCCCCTGCCATATCCAGAAGTTCAATTTCGTCTACCAGTCTGGAATAATAGGGTTCGCCCAAAAGCTCTTTAAATACAGGATCATCCACACCGCCCTTGGAGGATCGTACGATGGTCTGACCATGGGAGTTATCCCCTGTAAAAAGCTCTATCTGACGTCTGTTGCGGTGATACACTCCTTTAAAGTCACCGTCAATGCCTATGGGCCAATTAACGGGATAGGAGCGTATGCCAAGTACATCCTCTATTTCCTGCATGAGAGAAATGGGATCCTTGCTGGCACGATCCATTTTATTAACAAAGGTAAAAATAGGAATACCACGCATTTTACATACATGAAAAAGCTTAATGGTCTGTGTTTCCACACCCTTGGCTCCGTCAATCAGCATGACTGCGCTGTCAGCAGCTACCAGAGTACGGTAAGTATCTTCACTGAAGTCCTGGTGGCCCGGCGTATCCAAAATATTTATGCAATAACCTTCGTAATTAAACTGCATGACACTGGAGGTAACAGAAATACCGCGCTGCTTTTCAATTTCCATCCAGTCCGAAACAGCGTGGCGAGAGGCTTTGCGGGCCTTAACCGATCCTGCCATATGAATGGCGCCTCCGTAAAGCAGAAGCTTTTCGGTAAGTGTTGTTTTACCCGCGTCGGGATGTGATATAATCGCAAAGGTCCTGCGACGTTCGATTTCTTTTATGATTTCTTCTTTAACCACTTGAGATCCCTTTCTGCGATAGTACTTTTAGAAGGCCTGTAAGGGCTTTAACAGGCACAAGACATACAAATTATATGATAGCGTCCGTGGCGTCTTACGTCAAGGAGTAGCTTAAATCACGGCGATTGAGATACGGAAGATAAATAAATGACAAAGTTAAATCAATGAATTAAGGCGGCTCAAAGGGCATTAATGACAGGAGACGGCTTTTTATGCTATATTACATAAGAGAGACTTTATTTATAAGATTATAAAGGCTAACAAAGAGATCAGGAAGGCGGTTTATTGCCATGGAAATAAAGGAACTGGCTAAAAATGCAAAAAAAGCGGCTATTCAGCTGTCAGGACTCCGTTCTGACGATAAGGACAAAGGTTTACTGGCCATTGCCAAAGCCCTTGAAGAAGACCGGGAGCTCATACTTCGTGCCAACGAGGAGGATATGGCTCAGGCGGAGGGAGAAAGTCTTGCCGCACCTTTATTGAAACGTCTTCGCTTTGACGAAAGAAAACTGGATGATGTTATTGAGGGTATAAAGAGTCTTTTGGAGCTTCCGGATCCGGTGGGTAAAACCCTGCTGTCAACTGAGCTGGATAAGGGGCTTGAGCTATACCGAATTAGCTGTCCTATCGGTGTCATTGGTATCATTTTTGAGTCCCGCCCCGATGCATTGGTTCAAATATCCACCTTGTGCTTAAAGAGCGGCAACGGTGTGCTTTTAAAGGGTGGCAGAGAGGCTGCAAGAACAAATAAAGCGCTTTATAATGCTATTGTGAAGGGCTCTTTGAAGGCAGGCCTTCCCTCGGGCTGGATTGTCCTTATGGAAAACAGAGAGGATGTCAATGCCATGCTCAAGATGGACGGTTACGTGGATCTTATTATTCCAAGAGGTTCCAATGCATTTGTACAGTATATTATGGATAATAGCCGCATTCCGGTTATGGGCCATGCAGACGGCATCTGCCACTGTTATGTTGATAAGGCGGCGGATCTCACTAAGGCCGTTGCTATTGTAACAGACAGCAAAACCCAATATGTGGCCGTGTGCAACGCTTTGGAAACCCTTCTCGTCCATGAGGAGGCAGCAAAAGCGTTTCTTCCCCTTCTTAAGACAGCTCTGGATGAAAAACAGGTGCTGCTAAAGGGATGTGACAAAACCAGAACCATCATCGATTGCAAGCCGGCAGAGGAAGAAGATTGGAAAACCGAATACCTTGACTATATTTTGTCCATAAAGGTGGTTTCTTCACTGGAGGAAGCTGTGGAGCATGTAAATACCTACGGCTCGGGCCATACGGATGCCATTGTTTCTGAGGATGCTTCGGCAGTGGACTATTTTTTAAGCTATGTGGATTCGGGTAATGTGTTTGCAAACTGCTCCACCCGCTTCAGCGACGGCTTTAAATATGGGTTCGGGGCCGAGGTCGGCATAAGCACCAACAAGCTCCATGCCAGAGGCCCTGTAGGACTTGACGGGCTTGTAACCTATAAATACAAGCTGTTTGGAAACGGGCATATAGTGGCGGATTATTCTGAAAAAAGAAAGCATTTTACCCATAAGACCATAGAGCGTTCTCATTAAAGAGCGAGGTTATCGAAAAATTAACTATATAAAAATCGTATTTAATAAATGAATTAAAAAGGAGCGCTTCTTATCATGGAAGAGCTCCTTTTTAAGTGCTTATAAGATGGGGAAAAGGGGAGTTTGTGGTCACAAAGAAAAGTGGCGACCTCTTGCATCAATGGGCAGTACTTTTTCCAAAAGAGGATTAGCTTTTGCTCTGTCCTTTAATTCGTTCATAATGCTGTAATTTTCCCAGAAGTGCAGTGGGAAAACGGTTTTAACCTCAACCTGATTAAGAAAATATTCAATACCCAGAAAAGCTGCATCTTCCTGACGAGGATCCAGCGGCACAAAGGCGAGATCAAGGGAGCTGCCTTTTAACAGGGAAATCTCTTTTTTAAAGCGTGCAGCCATGTTCTTATTCCATGCCTCGTCCTCTTCGTTCCAGTGCCACCAGTGAAGATCACCTGCATGATAAAGCTTAAAGCCCTCCAGGTCTAAAATAAAGGCAATACCTAAATCCGTGGAACGAAGAGCCTTCACCTTAAGCTCTCCCCACTGTATTTCTTCATGTGCCTTAATCACAGTGACCTTGTCTGTCACATACTTTTTTGATATGTCCTTGGAAAAAAAGTAATGAATGTCAGCAAAATGGTCCTGCCAGGAAAGAATAACAGGATTAAAATGATCTCCATGCTTATGAGAGCTGAAAACACGAACCTTCTTTGTTTTAAATGCCTGAGGCCATAAAGTGTTCCAGGAGTATTGAGGAGATAGGGGATCCTGGGGAACCGGCTCATCCTTGAAATAATCAAACAGGAGGAGATAATCCCTTATTTCAACGGCAAAGCAGCTGTGATGCAGAAACCATACGTTTATATCATTGCTCATAATTCACCTTAATTACCTTATCAACTCAGATTACTTAAGTTCAACCAAATAAAATAAATGGTAAAACGCTCAAGTTCAATAAAACGAAATATAAGAGTTAAATTAATCAAGTTTAACTAAAAAAGTAAAATTTATATCAATTAAAATTGCAGCCATTTACTTAAACGAATCTGGCTACAAGGGAGGGGGGACGATTCCCCAAGCTTGTAGGTATTTTAATTTACTTTTATGTTTTCAAATTGTAAAGGCTTTAATATAGCATAATTGAAATCAAAGAAAAAGAACAGAAAAATAATGAGAAAGATAAACAGACTAATACCGAAGTCAACAAAATTTTTCTTTCTAAGAGCCGATATAAGCAGCCAGACATGATATATTAAGCCCGGGAACCCTGCGATATAACCCATAATACTGTTTGCTTCCAGGGGGTGGGGGATTGGATTGACTATAAAAAGGGAATAGGAGTGAAAAAGTCTGGCGAAAAGCTGACGAATGTCGGCCAGGGGAAGAAAAGCCAGTACATATAAGAGGCCA
>JAFADM010000121.1 GCA_023424865.1 Bacillota bacterium
GACAGGGCTCCCCAGATCATAACCCATTTCAGTGCTTTTCTTGTTGGCATAGGATTCCCTCCGGAATCCTATTTATGTTTGACCAAGAGAAAAAAGAACGCTGCGAAGGGCCTTTTCAAAATTTTCATCATCCAGGGCGGAGCGTTTGCGCATATTGCCCGTTCGGCCCCCCGCCCGTCTGACCTTTTGTCCCAGATGCCTTTCAAAGAGCAAGCGATCCATATTCTGGGAATTGTAAACAAGACCGTTCTGATTAAGGGCAGAAGCCCCCTTTCCCAGCGCCAGGGCGGCTACTCCATAATCCTGAGTAACCACCAGGTCCCCTTTTTGGGTACGGTTAATAAGAGCAATATCCGCGCCATCCCTCTCCCTATCCACCGTAACCACCTGGCTGTAGCCATCCTCCCATTCATGGCTGGTGTCCAGCACCATCACCACGGGGAGAGAACGCTCCCTGGCCACCCGTACAATGATCTCCTTTACCGGGCACGCGTCTGCGTCAACATAAATGGTCAAAAGCCTCACCCCTTCCGAAACAGTCCCTTGAATTTCTCCGCCAGAGTACGGATGCTGAACAGTGTGCCGCCCATAACAAGGCCTACCCCTTTGGATATCTGGCTTACCAGGTTATAGCTGTCAGACGATTCATCCATTAAATAGGTCCAGGTAGTGGAGGGCCCTACAAGACCCGGATCCTCCAATTGAGGGCCTTCTTCAGTCCAGACTGCCGCTTCCAGGGCTTCCTTAACCTGCTCCTCCAGCCCTTCTGCCATTTGGTCATAAGCCTCAATGGCCTGTCGGTTGAATTCATCCACCGGATTCTTATTTCCAAGAGCTACCAAATGGATGCTTTCCTTGGTGGTATTCATAAAATCCAGATAGTCACGCCAGGAGGTGTTGAGAATGCGCAGCAGGAGTTGGCGTGATGCAGCCTTCACCGTCTCTGTCCCCTTATTTTGACAAAGCTCCTCATACCATTCTTCCTGGGGTTCCTCCGGAAATGCCGAGTCCTCCTCGTTAAGAAGGAGCTTCATCCGTCTCTCATAAATCAAACGCCGCTGCTGTTCCATAAGCATATTGTATTTAATGAGCTGGAGCCTGACGTCCGAATGATAGCCTTCAATACGCTTCTGTAGGAAAATAACCTCCTTGAGAATATAATCCGCCGTGATTTCACCGTTTTTATCCGCCTTTTTTCTGGCAGTTGAAAAGTCCGTTTCCTCCATACCGTACTTGGTAAAAATCTCATCCTCAAGGCTCACAAAGAAGCGGCTTTCACCAGGATCCCCCTGTCTTCCGGAACGGCCTCTGAGCTGATTATCGATACGCACGCTTTCATTGCGGCCGGTACCGATAACGTAAAGGCCTCCAAGCTCAATGAGCTGCTCTCTGTTGTCTCCTGTTTCGCCTCCCAGCTTGATATCAACACCCCGGCCCGCCATGTTTGTGGAAACCGTAACAGTTCCCAGCTTACCGGCATCTGCAATAACAGCTGCTTCCATTTCGTCATTTTTGGCGTTGAGAACATTATGCGGTATTTTTCTTTCTTTAAGGGCTTCGGAAAGACGTTCCGACTCTTCCACGCTTCGGGTGCCGATGAGAACAGGCTGTCCCATTTCATGGCGTCGGACAATTTCATCAATAAGAGCCTTTTCCTTATTTTCCAGTGAATCAAACAGCCTGTCGCCCTCGTCTCTTCGAATGCAGGGCCGATGGGGAGGGATTTCCTCTATCTCCATATTGTAAAGCTCTTTAAACTCAAAAGCACCGCTTTTGGCCGTGCCGGTCATACCCGCTCTTTTAGGATAAAGGCTTAAAAAGTATTGTATAGGAATCTGCCCCATAACACTTCCCTTATCCTGGGGCACCAGCTTCTCCTTCAGCTCCACCGCAGTCTGTATGGCATTTGGGAAAAGCCGCTTATAGGCAACCCGGCCCGTAAATTCATCCACCAGCTCAATGGCGCCGTTACGAACGATATAATGCTTGTCCCGGGAAAGAAGCACATAGGCATGGAGAGCCGCATTCAGAGCCGACAGCATTCCCAGGTTCTTATTGTCGTAAAGATCACCATTTTTGAGCTCACCTTCAACATAGGCCAGCCCGTCGTCCGTCAGGTAGATATTATTGGCATATTGATCGAAGGCGTAATGGGTTTCGGACTTCATGCACCGAACCAGCTCATCGGCTTTTCTGGCAAATTCCTCGGTTTGCTCAAATTTTCCCGCAATAACCAGGGGAATTCGTGCTTCGTCGATCATAATAGAGTCGGCTTCATCCACAATGCACTTATTGAATGCCCTGTGAACAAGCTCCTCCTTTTTAAGGCACAGAAAATCCTTCAAGTAATCAAAGCCAGCTTCCTTGGCGGTTACATAAGTAATATCGCACAAATAAGCCCTGCGCCTTTCCTCAAGTGAAAGGCCCTCACCCACGAAGCCTACCGAAAAGCCCAGAAAATCATAAACCGGCCCCATCCAGCGGGCATCTCTTCGAGCCAGATAGTCATTAAAGGTTAAAATATGAACGCCCTTTTGGGTCCAGCCCAAAAGGCAGGCTGCCAGAACCGCCGACAGGGTTTTGCCCTCCCCCGTCTGCATTTGTACAATTTTCTCCTCTGTAAGAGCTTTCGCAGCCATAAGCTGGGTATCAAAGGGTCTTTCTCCCAGGGTGCGAAAGGCGGCTTCGGAAGCCAGGGCAAAGGTTTCTGTCCGAAGGTCTTCCAGGCTCTCGCCTTTTATTGCTCTTTCTCTCAGCTGTTTGGCAAGGCTTTTGAGCTGTTCGTTCGAAAGGGAAGTGTAATCCGTTCCCATTATTTGCTGAACCATGAGGGGTGCTTTCATTTATACGTCCTCTCTTTCATTTGCATTCAGGTACATGGATTCAAGCAGATTTCTGCCCCGGGCGGTTTTGAAATACTTCTGCCCCACAAGGGTGCAGGCCTCCCGGCTCATATTATCCTCGTGAATATTTACGATAAAATCCGCTTCTACAAGAATTTGAAAATCCAGACCGTCTATTTTACCGTAGCTGTGGTGATTTCCAACCAGATGACAAACCCTTTCAATAAGCGGCTCCGGGACATCCAACCCTTTAAGAATAGCCCGGGCTATGGGCGGCCCCTCCTTTTCCTGGTAGGGACCTGCAGTGGATCCGTATTTGCGTTCCGCTTCCTTTATGCCGATATCATGTAAAACAGCAGCCATATCCAGGATCCGATTTTCTTCTTCATTTAAGGCTTCCGACGCACCGATTCCGCGAGCAAAGCCATAAACCTTAAGGGCATGGTTTATGCGGCGAACATCGTTGTCAAAATAGCGAAGCATTTCATTAATTACTTTTCCAATCATGATCGAACCTCCGTAAAGCCCTTTGCCTGCCTTTCAGCCGACGGTCAGCCGTCGTATAAATCAGCGGAAACCGCCTCCAGGGCTTTTCTGTCAAGTACGGTGAACCCGCCTTTTTCTCTTTTTAATATGTTTTCCTCGCAAAAGTGATTGATAACTCTTAATAAATGCCGGTAGCTTGTTCCCAAAAGCTCCGCCAGCTGTGTCAAATTACACTTGAATACCGCTTTCTCCTCCTGGTCTCCTTCATCGCAGGAAAGTGTTGCCAGGACATAGGAGGCCAAACGGTTTTCCAGGGAATAAAGCAAATTGATGGCACTGCTTTTGGAAAAGGTACTGAGCTTATCGGCAAGGCTGGCAAGGGTACATTGCAAAAAAGCCGTGTCCTCTCGGCAGTTGGCGCGGACAAAGGACATGGGCAGGGCCAATACGCTGGAGTGAGTTATAGTCTGGATGCTGCAGGTTGCTTTATCCCCATTGAGCATTTCCACTTCACCGATAAGCTTTAACGGATGATAAAAACGAAGCATGAGGGTTTTTCCGTTTTTTAAGGGAGTGAAAACCTTGGCGGTGCCTTCTACAAAAAACATAAAAAAATCCAGATCATCCCCGCAGTTGACAATAAACTCATTTTTGCGATAGATAAAAAGCTGCATTTGTTCAAAAACGTCGCATTTAAACAGCTTTTGTATGCCGTAGGCATCCATGTATTTTTTTATAAGACTTCCATCCTTCAGCTTTTGCATGGTATCCTCCCCGTTTTTCTATTATACACAACATGACATATGTCATACAAGGGCTGCCTTTCTATGTGGTAAGGTTAATGATGTCAAACCAAAGGAGGTTTAAACATGCTGCTCTATTTTCTCTCAGGTATAAGCGGTGTCTTTGTCGGTATTATGGTGCTTTTCAACGGTGTGCTTTCAGGTCGCCTGGGAAACCTTTTTTCCAATGTTCTGATACATGGCGTTGGTCTGGTTGTTATATCTCTCATTTGTATACTTGGACGGTATCGATTTAAAAATTTAAAGAAGGTACCCCTCTATCTTTTTGCAGGAGGCTTTATTGGCATTTATACCGTTCTTGCCACCAATGCCGCCTATGCTGAACTGGGAGCAGCCATGGCTATGCTTTTAGGGCTGGCAGGCCAGTTTTTCTTTTCCCTTATTCTTGATCATTTTGGCCTTTTCGGAACTCCAAAGGTTGCCTTCAGCAAAAAGAATATTCTGCCCCTTCTTTTTATCGGAGCAGGTCTTGTTGCTGTAGCTTTCGGCTGAATTAAACAAACGCTTCTCATTCGTATCCCTTACCTCACTTCTTTTTTAGAAAGGACGAACACAATGAACGGCTTTACCCTTTTAATCGGGCTTGCAGCACTATTATCCGGATTGTCCATTCTTTTAAACCGTGTTTTCAATGCCCGGCTGGCCGAGCATATCGGTGTTTTTCAAAGCACGCTGATAAATTATATTACCGGTATTTCTCTCTCCCTTGTACTCTTTATTGTTCTGGGCAACGGCAGTCAAATCCCTGCAGGAGGCGGCCTCCCATTTTGGGCTTATTTAGGGGGCGCACTGGGCGTAGTGGTCATTGCCCTTAACAACTTTATATCTAGTAAAATTTCCAACTTTTCCTTTACTTTGCTTAACTTTGTGGGCCAGGTAAGCTGCGGCTTTATCATTGACCGTTTTCAGGGAATTGAACTCTCTACGGTGAAAGTAATTGGCTGCCTCTTAATTGTAACGGGTCTGGCCATTCATATGTTCTTAAACCGCAGGCCGGAACAGAAGCTTCCGTCAAGCATACAAACCACAACCCCTGACAGCACCGGAAACTAGTAATAATTACTACTGCATTTTCAATTCGTTATGTTGTATGATAGATCTAAATGAAGAAAGTTTTTTTGTTAAACTTCATCAAGCAAAGGATAAACAAAACATCCATTATTTGCTTTCCTATACTGGAAGGGGTTTTTACGTGAACGTCATCATGCATTTGCTGTTTTCCGGTTCGGTTCGGAAAATAGTGAAGGAAACGCAAGGGATCAAGCTTAACCGTTTAGGTTTTATGATAGGCAACATCCTGCCGGACATCAGAAAGTATTACAATGACTACCCTCACTATTACAATAAGTCCTTCGCATTTTTACAGGATCGTAAGGATCGACTTATGCAGCGTCACCCCCTTGATACGCGTTTTTCAAACTATTGCTTTGCAAGGGATCTGGGGGTTATCAATCATTATCTTGCCGACTATTTCTGCCATGCCCATTCGGAAAAATATAACGGAAACATAGCCGTTCACAGCCTATATGAGCTCTTTATGATTGTGGGTTACAGAAGGGGCCTTCGTATGGCCAGAGAACTCGTACAAGAGAGTAAGCAGCCCCTTACCCCTCAGGAATTTCATTTATGGGTACCAAGGCTTATTGCCAATTATGAAAAACAAAAACCCGGCTTTTCCAATGATATCTGCCATGCCTTGTATGCCGGTGTACTTATAAGTGTCTGCGCCATCGTATACGCAGAGTATTATTCCTTTAATCCTGTGGTGGCTTAATCGCCCGATACAGAAAATAAGAGCCGACTTTGGTAGTCCGCCATAAGACAGCATCAAAACTAAACTGCTTATGGGCACTGCCAGATAAGATGTTTAAAAACCAGTGCAGCGTTCAGTTTGAACGCTGCACTGGTTTTCGCTTTGCCGAGAAAACTCATTCTTATTTTTATCTAGTAAAGCATTGACGCATAAGAATTAAAAAATGCCTCCGTTTTCCATATCCGTCTTATTCACAAAATCCATATGGTATAGTTTTTCCCAATGATTAATGTTTAATGTTCCCTTAGTGAGACGGATTGCTAAAATGCAACAGTTTTCATCCTTTTCATTATTTGCCATATCGTACCATGCAGCAAAAGCTGTACGGAGCTTGGTTCTTATTTCGGCGTTATTTGGATCAAGCACCCAACCGAGGTTTTCACCTACGCCATTAGCGGTGAACATCTCTAAACAGCCCGCGACCGAAACTTCCGGATTTTGCAGAATTTGCTGCATTTTATTTGATTTGCTATGTGTTACAACATAAAACATGCCATCCTCATAATAGGCGTCCACACTACGGACAACAGGGCGTGGCATTCCGTTGGCGCCCGGCTCCCGTGCAATCGTCGCGAGGGAAATAATATTGTCTTTGCCATTTCCGAACTTTTCTTCGATTAATTTTAATCCTTCTTCGAAATTACTCATTTGCTTTTCCTCCAGTATTAATAATTTAATTTTCTCGTTTCTTAAAAGGAATCCACAATTCTACACAAGAGATGTCGGACGTACTTTTATAGTACATTTCAGGGAAAAAACCATCGGCAATCAGATTGTGCTTTTTAAGCCAAAACCGAGTGTATTTCATTGCCTTACCCAAATCAATTATCATCTGTTCGTGATTTTCCGATTCAAAGCCACAAACGACATATTCCCGTATGGGCAGCTGCCAACTTGCAAATCCGGGGTTTTCCGCGCCTTTTTTCACTTCAGCGCCAACAAAATAACTCGAATAACCGTCTGGCGCATCGCCGTGATAAGAAACACCGACCCACCGTCCCTCTGAGATATGCGGGATATCCGGAAGAATCCTGAAAAACCTGTCCCAAATCTCATCAACCGTGTCAATGCCGGTTTTTTCGCCGACCATTTTACCATATTTGAATGGATAATAGCCTGTAACACCAAGAAAGTTAATTGGTTCTTCAAGAAATTTACGGTTCATTTCCAAAACCAATCCTTCACTAATCAGTGGTACACCTTCATCAACCACAAGATAGCCAAGCAATAAATCGGGTTTGTCAAAATTCTGTAAGCCAATGGGTCTCTCGCGGTACTGTGAAGGGGTAATCCCATAGGTTTCTTTAAAAGCCCGCGTAAAAGTTATGTGACTGCCAAAGCCGTATTCCATTGCAATGTCCATAATGCGTTTTTCTTTATCACGCAGCATCGGGAGAGACTTTGCCAATCGGCGTAATTTAATATAATCTCTAACCGAAGTTTTTACCAATCGAGTGAATAACCTTTGATAATAAAACACTGAAAGCAAGGCAGTTTCTGCTAGTTCTTCGATTTGGATTTCTTCGCCGAGATGTTCTTCAATGTGGTTCAGAGTTTTTTGTATGGCTTCCCATGCGTGCATATAGATTCCTCTCCCTAAAACAATATACCACAGACGAAAAACAAAAGCTTAACCGTGTCTGCTCTTTTTATCTGATGTATGAAGTATAAAATACTGTGCACCTGTTCATACCGAACTCTTATTATATCAAGATTTATGACTTTTTTTAATAATGAGTAATTATTAGACAATAAAAAACAAGCATATGCTATTGTCCACGATACGCTTGCTTTAGACATTTCACTTGGCAGTCGCCCATAAACAATAGGGTTTTCTTATACTGTCTTATGGCGGACTACCTTAGCTTCTCTTTTTGCGTTTTTTATTTTAATACAGGCGTTTTCTCAACAAGCGCCAACTCTCCCTCAGGTGCTTCCTGCGTCCAGGCTTCAAGCCATCTTCCAAATTCTCCGATGGGAATATCCATGGTAAACAGATAACCCTCTTGTACCCAGTATAAGCTTCTGGCTAAAACGGTTTTTGAATCTGCCGGATAGACAATATCACTATAATAAAACCGGCTGTCCTCATTGAGGGGAGTAAGATTTAATTGGTCGACTGTATTTTTAAGCAGCTCCTCTCCCACCGCATTTCGGATCCATTCCAGTTTAAGGGCGCCGGAGATACGGGCCGCTTCCTGCTCGTCGGCGTTCTCAATAGCCGTCAAATCCGTTTCAGACAAACGGTAATAGATACTTATGGAACGATCCTCAATATAAATCGAATCCAGCTTATAATATGAAAAAGCCTTTAAAACCTGTTCGGAAGGAATATAATAATATTCCAAATCATTGAGGTTATAATAATCGTACTGATCGTCAACCTTTTCTTTTGCCTCATCGATTTCCTCAAAGGATTTCAGTGTTAAAGGCTCAATAATCGTTTCCTCGTCACTGCCCTCTTCGGCTAAATGAACATCCTCAACTTCCTCCAAGGCTTGCTCAGAGCTGTCTTTTCCGCATCCGGACAGGATGAGCAGAAGCGCCAGGCAGCTACACAGCAATATACGTCTCTTCATTGCCTTCTCCTCCATATGGGGTTTATTATACTATAGAAAAGGGGGTTTCGTCATTTCATTCAGCACAATACTATCCCTCCAGAAGCCCTAAAACTTCCTTCCTGTATTCCATAAAGACCTTGTCATAGCTCATCTCCCGCCGGCGGGGCCGAGGCAGCTCCACCTTAATATCTCCTGTAATATGACCGGGCCTTTGGCTCATGACAAGAATGCGATCGGACAAATAGACCGCCTCTTCAATATTATGAGTTACAAAGAGCACGGTTTTCTTTCGTTTTTCCCACACTCCCGTAAGCCAGTTCTGCATTTTTATGCGGGTCAGCTCGTCCAGAGCGCCAAAGGGCTCATCCAAAAGCATAATGGACCCCTTCATGAGATAGGTCCTAAGCAAAGCCGCCCTTTGCCGCATGCCTCCCGACAGGGCATGGGGCCTGTAGTTTTCAAAACCCGACAGTCCAAATTCCTCCAAAAGGGGCATCACCTTTTCTCTGGCAGCTTTTAAATCCCCCTTTTCTATTTCTACGGGCAAAAGCACATTCTGCATAAGAGTTCGCCAGGGCATTAAATAATCCCTTTGAAGCATGTAGCAAACGGGAACCCGTTCCTTTCGAACATCTCTTCCTTCCACCAGAATGCGGCCCTCATAGTCCCTATCCACCCCTGCGATCATCTTAAGCAGCGTACTTTTACCGCATCCGCTGGGTCCCACCAGGGAAACAAACTGATTGGCTCCAACGCCAAAATGGACGTCCCAAAGGGTTTGAAGCCCCTGGGACGTCTCATTTCGCCGGACTGACGAAGTAGTAAAGGTTTTATTCACCCCGTCGATTACAATCGAATCAGGCGCAATAGTTAAATTATTCAACATAGGCATTGGTGTAAGCTTTCTCAACGTCAATGCTTTCTTCTATAAAGCCGTTTTCAAAGAGCCAGTCCGTATAATTCTGCCATACCTCCCGGGACTGATAACCCCAGTAGGGTGCATCGTCCTTGTACTTATCCGCAAGATAGGCCTGGCTTTCCTTCACAAGCTCCCCATTAATTTCAGGAACGGCTTTAATAAGAATATCGGCAGCCTCCTCCGGCTTTTCAATAGCAAAGGCATAGCCCTTTTTCACAGCATTCATAAAGGCTTTTACAAGAGCACTGTCTTCTTCAATAAGCTTTTCCCGGGTTACAAGCACCGGTGTATAGTAATCAAACACGGGTGCTACTTCGCCAAGATCAATGTAATTAAGCTCTATCCCCTTTTGCTTGGCTTCAATGCCTGCCCAGGCCTCAAAAATCCAGGCATAATCAATCTGGCCGCTGGCACTGGCCTGGAAGAAATCCGCTTCACCTGTGGAAAGTACTTCCGTTTTTGTAAAATCCGCGCCTTCCTGGTCCATGAGGTATTTGATGGTGGCAGCCTCAATATCCGAGCCCCAGCCGCCATATTTTTTACCCTCAAAATCCTTTGCGGAAAGAATGTTCTTTTCCTTAAGGCTTGCAAAGCCGGAAGTGTTGTGCTGTATAACCGCTGCCAGAGAAACCAGGGGAACCCCTGAAGCCCGGCCCAAAGTAACGCTTTCCTGATAGCTGACGCCAAAGTGAGCGGAGCCTGAGGCTACCATCGCATCGGCTGTATCGGTAGGCTGGATAATTTCAACCTCCAGGCCCTCTTCCTTGAAATAACCCTTTTCCTGTGCTACGTAAAGGCCCGTATGATTGGTATTGGGCGTCCAATCCAGTACCACGGTAACTTTTTTAAGCTCACCGGAGGTTTTGCCGGTACAGCCTGAAAGTCCGGGCACCAAAAGGGCCAGTGACAGCAAAAGGACCGGAATTAATGCTTTTCTGCTTCTTTTTCCTGAATTATTCATTCTTTTCTCTCCTGTTTCCTCTATGTATTTCTATATTTTCCTCATCCCCTGTCAGGGAGAAGATTTCTGCACACCCGGCTTTCCAAAAGCTCTACCAGCTTGTAGAGCACCAGGCTGAGAACAACAATTATAAGAATATCCGCAAACATGGCAGCGGTTTTAAAGCTTGTCATAGCCCGGGTTAAATAGATGCCAAGCCCTTCCTTTGCCCCCACCCATTCGGAAATGACTGCACCCATAATGCTGTAGGTGGCGGATATTTTAAGGCCTGAGAACAAATCCGGCAGGGCCTGGGGAATTCTTGACAGTCTGAAAATACGCCACCGGGTGGCTCCCATAACCCTAAGAAGGGCATCCCCATCCGGATCCGAGCGAAGGAGTCCCTGGCCCAGGGTTAAGGCAATGGGGAAAAAGCATACCAGAATGATTATCAGAATTTTGGGCAAAAGGCCAAAACCGAACCATACGGCAAACAAGGGAGCCAGGACCACCAGCGGAATTGTCTGGGATATAACAAACAAAGGATGCAAGGCCCTTCGCAGTGTGTCAAAATAGCCGATGAGAAGGCCAAAGATAATCCCCAGTGCTATGGAAAACAAAAGTCCAAGCAGAGCTTCCTTTAGGGTTGCCAGAGTATGGAGAAGCAGAACCTCCCTCATTTTCACAAGCTCTTTTACCACATTCGCCGGTGAGGGCAGTAGGTAATCAGGAATTCCGGTAAGCATTACCCCTGCCTGCCAAAACACCGCAAGCCCCAGAAGGACTGCCGGCGGCAGAAGATCCACACGGGTTCTGCGCTTTTTATTTATCCCGGTATTTTCCGATTTTTTCTTCAATGGTAACGCCCTCCGGACGATAATCAATTTTTACCATGGACATAACCCGGGCGGCACCTTCCCGAATGCAAATAAGCTGAGCCTTCTTAACAATTTCCATAAGCTCGTCCAGCTCACCCTCCATTGTTGTTTCCATGGGACCAACCTCATAGGCTACCCCGCTTTCCTGAATCATCTCAATAACTTTGTCCACCACAGGGTAAACCCTTTCCGGTGCTACATTGGGTATAACCTGAAGGCTTACGTTTATCTTAGCCATATTGCTTGTCCTTTCCCTATCTTTTACTTCTTTTTTACCTATTCTGTTTACCGTGAGAGCATAAAAGAAAGCTGCCCAACCCAGGCAGCTTTATCTTGTCCACGTTGCGCATTCCCTACGCTGGTATTAGCCAGATCAGGTAAAATAATGGTCGGAGCACGGAGCTCCCTCTCAGCCGGTTAACCGGCTCCCACATGCTGTTATGCTGTTATACCCAACAGGCCCGTCAGGACTTTGGGTTTCGAGTTTATTCTAAACATATCCTCACGGGCTTGTCAAGAAAAATAAGATTTTGCTCCGGAATACTCCCTTCAGCCCACCGAATGGTTGATGC
>JAFADM010000491.1 GCA_023424865.1 Bacillota bacterium
CTGCCTACCTCATTGGTTGTAAATACAACCGATTTATTGTTTCTATCCTACTATACTAAAATTACAAAAGCAAGAGAGAAGGTTTAAATATGAAACGTAAAATAATTACAATTGACGAAGAAGCCTGTAATGGATGCGGCCTTTGTGTAGAGGCCTGTCACGAGGGCGCCATCGGTCTTATAAACGGCAAAGCACGACTGCTCAGAGATGATTACTGCGACGGACTGGGTAATTGTCTTCCTGTTTGCCCTACCGGAGCCATTACTTTTGAGGAAAGAGAAGCAGCTGCGTTTGACGAAGAAGCGGTTAAACGTAAAATGGCTGCGGCACAGGCACTGAAGGCCCAAAAGAAAACGGCGCCTCCCATGGGCGGATGCCCCGGTTCCCGCTTTGGCTTTCTGAATAAAAAGTCTGAAGCGGCATCTGTGGAGGAAGGACCGGCTCTCGGTGAGGAAAGCCCCGCGCACACTCCCGCCTCACGTCCTGCCCAATCCCATCTGAACCAGTGGCCTGTCCAGATTAAGCTGCTTCCTGTAAACGCCCCCTGCTTTGACGGAGCAAAGCTTTTAATTGCGGCAGACTGTACCGCCTTTTCCTACGGGGATTTCCATAACCGGTTCATGAAGGGCAAGGTTACCCTCATCGGCTGTCCCAAGCTGGACGAGGGCGATTATACGGAAAAGCTCACCGCCATATTATCCAATAATGACATTAAAAGTCTTACCATTGTGCGTATGGAAGTTCCCTGCTGCGGAGGTTTGGCACAGGCAGCCGTCAATGCTCTCCGAAACAGCGGAAAAATGATCCCCTGGGAGATTGTTACTCTTTCAGTGGACGGACGGATTCTTGAGGATTAAGAGAATCGGTTAACGCCCGGAACAGTTTAAATTCTCGCAAAATCAATTTTTAATCATATATAAACATCCACTAAAAGCCTTCGGTTCCCTAATGCAGGATACCGTAGGCTTTTTTGTTTTGCTTATTTTATCCGCCAAACCGGCAAAAAGGGCCTTAAGGTTCCTTTAAGCATGGCAGGTTAAAGTGAAAGCATGGCTAAGAATTAAGGGCCCAATAACTCATTTACGGGCAAGGAGTGGCATCATGGATCTGAAAAAGAAAAGGAAGCGAACGCGCACAAGGGCATTGATACTTGCTGTTATTTTGTTTTTACTCACTGTCGTTTATGCGCTGGCAGATAGATATCTTATTGAGCATGTGGAGCAGGTTGTACCCAAGGAGCAAGCCTCACCGGAGACAACAGGAGGCGAAAGCGAGGAGAGCCCCAATCCCGGCACCGAAACAGAAAACCCTGAGGGGAATACCGGGGAGGGCAGCGCCGAGGCCACCTATGACGATTGGAATTACCAGAGTGAAAGCTTGACCGTTAGCGTTCAAAAGGTAGAGCAAGGCAGCGGCAGCGATAAAATCACTTATTATGTAGCCGATGTCCAATTTGCGGATGGGGAGAGCCTCAAATCCGCCTTTGCCAAGAACAGCTTTGGTCGCAACATTATTGAAGACACCTCCGTCATAGCCGAAAGCAATGACGCGATTTTTGCCATTAACGGAGATTATTACGGCTTTCGAAACGATGGCGTTATCATACGAAACGGTGTGGTGTACAGGGATGTACCCACCCGTACGGGACTTGCCATACTGGACGACGGAACACTTATGTCCTATGACGAGACGGAAATTTCCTCTCAGGAACTATTGGAAATGGGGGTTGTTCAAACTCTGTCCTTTGGGCCGGTTCTTGTAAAAGACGGTGCGGTCGTTGAGGATTTCGGCAAGGTAGCCATCGATACAAACATAGGCAACCGCTCCATTCAGAATTCCAATCCAAGAACAGGCATTGGAATGATATCCGCCAACCATTTTGTGTTTATTGTGGTGGACGGAAGAAGCAGCGGCTACAGCAGGGGGATGACCCTGGAGGAGTTTGCTCAGGCTTTTGCGGATTTAGGCTGCACACAGGCCTACAATCTGGACGGCGGCGGCTCATCCACCATGTATTTTATGGGCAGGGTGGTTAATAACCCTCTGGGCAAAGGCAGCGAGCGGGGCGTCAGCGACATACTGTACGTTTCCCAATAGAAAGGAGAGCATTATGACCATTCTTATACCGGCTTATGAGCCGGATCACAGGCTATTAACCCTCGTGGGGGATTTAAAGGCCCAATTGGATACCTATCGTATTCTCATTGTAAACGACGGCAGCAAGGAGGCCTATGAGCCCATCTTTAAGGCTGCCGAGGAAAAAGGCGCACTGGTTATTGCCCACCCGGTTAACCGCGGCAAGGGCCGGGCTTTGAAAACCGGATTTGAGTATCTTATAAAAAATGGCGAGACGGAAGGCGTCATCACGGCTGACAGCGACGGACAGCATCTGCCGTCGGATATTATCCGCATCGCCAAAAAAATTGTCCCCGGCAGCCAAACCATTCATCTGGGTTCCAGACGCTTCACAGGCAGGATTCCTCTCCGAAGCCGCTTTGGGAACAGCGTTACACGGCAGGTTTTTACCTTTTCAACAGGGGTTAGGCTTTACGATACCCAGACAGGGCTTAGAGGGTTTCCGCCGGACATGCTTCCTTGGCTTGCAGACATTCCGGGGGAACGGTTTGAGTATGAGATGAATATGCTGCTAAAAGCCTGTCAGGAGGGGTATTCTCTGGTGGAAACAACCATTGAGACGGTTTACTTTGGAAAAAATCATTCCTCCCATTTCAATTCACTCACCGATTCCTTCCGGGTTTACTTTCCCATTTTAAAGTTCAGCGCCTCCTCCCTGGCCTGCGGGCTTCTTGACTTCATTCTTCTTCTTTTATTTAAAAGCCTTTTTGGGAACCTGTTCCTGGCGGTTGTGGGCGCCCGTGTCATAAGCGCCCTGTGCAATTACCTGGCTAACCGCTCCCTTGTTTTCAGCCGGGAGAAAAAAGCTGCGGGGCATGCCACCGCAATGCCCCGCTATTTTATCCTGGCTGCCATTATACTTATAGCCAACTATTTAATTATAAGCCTTCTAAATGTTCAGCTGTCGGTTCCCCTGGCGGCGGCCAAGCTCCTTGCCGAAGGAATCCTGTTTTTTGTAAGCTATTGGTCACAGCGCCGCTTTGTATTTGCCAAAGCGTGAGACTGCTCAATTGCCAGGTGCCAATTGCAGATAGACAATGTTGCTGACCGACCCGCTTGTGTTGAACTGGGTGTAAACGAGTTTTTCTCCAGCGGGACTCCACGATGTTACAGGATTTCCTACATTAACCGCAATCTGGACGGATTCGCCGGTTAACATATCATAGAGATAAAGATTGTTAACTGTCACTCCGTTGACATCCGCCTTAAGACTGTAGGCTATCATCCGCTGATCGGCCGACCAGGAGATACCGCCAATTTCCGCGCCTTCAGCCAGAGTTTTTCCGTTGGCCCCCTGAGTGTCGCAAAGAAGCAGAAGGGTTTTGGAGCCGCTGCTCTTAATAACCAGCATTTGATTGCCGTCCGGTGAAGGCAGGACATTGTAGACATGCTCAAGATTTAAGCTCACCTTTTCATTGGTGTCCAGGTCCAGCACCCACAAGGTTTCATCATACTGGGTATTGAAGTAGATTTTATTCTTAATTTTTGCAATGATAACCGGAGCGGTTCCATCAAGCTCTTCAATGG
>JAFADM010000247.1 GCA_023424865.1 Bacillota bacterium
TGAATAAGCTCGGCAGCGAGGTTAACTTCCTGCAGTCCCAGATCAATGCCTCCGGTAATATTGAGAAGTACGCCTCTGGCTCCTTCAATGGAGGTTTCCAGAAGCGGGCTTGAAATAGCCTGTCTTGCAGCCTCTTCCGCCTTATTCTCTCCTGTGCCACGGCCAATACCCATATGGGCCAGACCCGTATCCAGCATAATGGTTTTGACATCGGCAAAGTCAAGGTTAATAAGACCGGGAACGGCGATAAGGTCCGATATACCCTGAACACCTTGTCTTAAAATGTCGTCGGCAAGATTGAACGCTTTAACCAGCGGCATTTTCTTGTCAGCCATTTGAAGAAGCCTGTCATTTGGGATGGTCACCAGGGTATCCACCACACTCTTTAATGCTTCCACGCCGCTTTCAGCGTGCTGCATACGCTTTCTGCCTTCAAACAGAAAGGGCTTGGTAACAACCCCTACCGTTAAAATGCCTAATTCCTTTGCAATCTGAGCAATAACGGGAGCTGCTCCCGTACCGGTGCCACCGCCCATACCGGCGGTTACGAACACCATATCCGCGTCCTTTATAGCCATGGCGATTTCGTCACGGCTTTCATTGGCAGCCTTTTCCCCTATTTCAGGATTAGCTCCTGCACCCAGACCCTTGGTTAATTTATCACCAATTTGGATTTTCGTGTTTGCTTGTGAAAGAAACAACGCTTGTTTGTCCGTATTAACCGATATAAATTCTACACCACGCAGTCCGGAGTTGATCATTCTGTTGACGGCGTTGTTTCCTCCGCCTCCTACGCCAACAACCTTAATGCGTGCAAAGCTGTCCATATCGATATCAAACTCCAACACCTCTTCGTCCTCCTTTGTCAATTCTCATTGGTATACACTCTAGCCTTCGCTTACTTGTCCAATTAATGCCGTTTGAATCAGTACCGGGAGTTTGTCCTATTCCTGGGCCTCAGGCAATAAGGCTCTCTCAGGGTAGACTTTCCCCAGCTTGAATATCCATTAATGTCTATTATATAGCATACATTCGTAAAAGCAATATTGAATGTTTCACAAATCCATGCAGGTTGCAATATATAGGGGTAAATAGGCCAAATTACCTATTTTCATGCATATATATTGTATATGCTATTCTTCGGGATTTATCAGCTTGCGTCTTATATTGCCGAAATTAAGAAATATTCGATTTCCGAAGGCGAAGATGGCAGCCAGATGAATCTGTATGCCCAGCTTGTCCCCAATATAGGCTAAAAGCGCTGCCAGCAAGGAGTTTGAGAAAAAGCCTATGAGAAAAACCTTAATTTTAAATTTCCCGTCCATGGAAGCCAACAGCCCCCCCAAAACCGAATCCAGTGCCGCCAGGATGGCCACCGCAGCATAATTGGAGTAGGTCTGGGGAATGTGAAAGGGTATGAAAATCCCGATTAAAAGTCCGACAATAAGACCAAGCAAGGGTATCATTCTATTCATCTCCTATGTGCATAATTGGACTCATTTATTCCGGAATAAAGCTTGGATCCGCGTTATTCAGAAATTCAAGGCGCCCCGCTTCGTGGGAACTGAGCTTTGTAAAAAATATCTGCTTCGTAAAATCAATAGTATACTGTAGCTTGTCCGAGGGATCAAACCGAACCACAACCCTTCTGTCCAAGGACAGCATGGCACTTTCACTGCCTACCATGTCCACCCAGTCCAGTACATCCCACATTACAAATTTTGAGGAACTGTCGGAGTTTTTTACGGCATTGAGCACATCCACCCCAAGCCGTACCAGGCTGATATTATCCGCTTCAAGCCGTCCCCCTACCGCATACTTGGTAAAATGGATGCCTCGAAGCTCCTTAAGCTCCTCGGATGGCGCAGTGGAGGTTACCTCCAGCACATACCCCTCTTCATCCACGGTCAGATAGCTGCCAAGATAGACGATGTAGGCGGCCGGCGTGCGTTCTGTGATCGTAACAGCTACCGTATCGGGAAAAACTAAACGCACCACCGCCGACTTAACATAAGGAAGAGCTTTAAGCTTCCGCTCCGCTTCCGTCAGTCGAAGGCTTAGGATTGCTTCTGGCGAAAGCGGAATTTGCCGGAAACCGTTTTCGCCGGGAAGTATTCCTGAGAGGTTTCGAATTTCATCCTCATTGTAATGGTTTTCTCCGTAAACCTCAATGCTATGGATATTTAAAAACGGTGCAAAAAGCAGAATAAGCATTATTAATGCCAGTACCGCCAGAACAGCGGCAAAGGCAAGCCCTTTTTTCTTTCGCTTACTCCGGCCTTCCGACCTTTTATCCGGCATGTTCCATCCTCTTCTCGTTGGAAAGATTTATCTTCCAATTATAACAGAGAATCCTTCGTATCTTCAACCCTGCGTATGTTTGCCCCCACTTTGGACAGCACACGCTCCACATTTTCATAGCCCCTGTCGATGTAGTTAACGCCGCTTATGCGGGTTTCGCCTTCAGCCACGAGTCCGGCAATAATGAGAGCTGCGCCGCCGCGCAAATCCCTGGCCTCTACATCCGCACCTTTTAATCTTTCCACACCCCGGATAATAGCCGTCCGTCCCTGGATGCTGATGTCTGCCCCCAGCTTCATAAGCTGCTCGGTATAGCGGAAACGGTTCTCAAAAACGGTTTCCACCATAACGCTGGTGCCTGTGCATCTGGTGAGCAAAGCAACAAACTGAGGCTGCATATCGGTAGGAAAGCCGGGATAGGGCGATGTTCTTACAAGGTCCAGACCTTTAAGCCGGCCATTGGATTCCAGGGTTACCACACCGCCGTCATAATATTTGATCCTTGCTCCGCACCGTTTGAGGCAATAGAGTATGGATCCGATATGATCGTAATCGATGCCGGTAACGACAACGCTTCCGCCTGTGGCAGCCGCTGCAGAAAGGTAGGTTCCCGCAGCAATTCTATCCGGAATAATGCGGTGAACGGGTTCTGCTTTGAACTTTTCAGGCACGCCAATAATACGGATATTTCCCGTTCCGGCTCCGCCTATGGTTACGCCCAGCTTTTGAAGAAAAATTTGAAGGTCCTCGATTTCAGGCTCCTTGGCCGCATTTCGGATGATGGTTTCGCCTTCGGCAAAGCATGCGGCCAGCATGACATTTTCCGTGGCTCCCACACTGGGAAAGTCCAGTAAAATTTCACAGCCTGTCAGTCGGTCCGCCTTGCAGCGCATCATCCCATGGCTTAGCCCCTCTACCTCTGCACCCATCTGCTCAAGCGCTTTTAAGTGCATGTCAATGGGTCTTAAGCCGATTTCACAGCCTCCCGGGTAGCTGAACTCCACCTCGCCGCATCGGGCCAGGATGGCTCCAAGAATAACAATGGAGGATCGCATACGTCTGGCTAGGAGTTCAGGTATGCAGTTGCTGGTGAGGGTGGAGGCATCCACTTCAATTCGGCCTTCTTTTCTGCGAACAGTACATCCTAATTCAGACAGTATATCCAACATGGTTATTACATCGTCTAATTCCGGGCAATTCTCAAGGATGCTGGTACCATTGTTCAAGAGAGTAGCAGCCAGTACCGGCAACACCGAGTTTTTAGCCCCGGGCACTTCGATAATGCCGCTAAGTCTTGAACCTCCGGCAATTATGAGATTGCTCACGCATAACACCCCCGGAAGCAAAGTATTGAACACAATCTATAATATGCTTCACGGCGTCGGGTGTTACAAAAGCCTGTCAGGACTGGCCTTTCAGGCCTTTTTCTCTCTCATGACCTGCTTGAGGGCGGAATAGAGAGTTTCACCTGCGTTGCGCATTCCCAGTTTTTTGGCATTGGATGCCATCTTCAGCCTGAGATCTCTGTTATCGATAAGCTTTTGAATTTGCCCGTAAAGAATTTCCGAATTGAGCTGACTTTGCAGAATAACCACAGCAGCCCCCCGGTGCTCGAAGGCCCGGGCGTTGTGTTCCTGATGGTTTTCAGCCACAAAGGGCGAGGGTATTAAAACCGAAGGTATTCCCAGGGCACCCAGCTCGCTTAAGGTAATAGCTCCACCCCGGCATACAGCCAGGTCCGCCGCCCCGAGAACTTCGTCCATATTATAAAGATAGGGCTCTATACGAACGTTTTCGGGCAGAGGCTGATTAACCTCTGCCATCACCGAATCGTAATTTTTCAGCCCCGTTGCCACGATAAGATTAAATTTAAGCTCATTGCCCCGTTTATTCAGCATCTGGACAACGCATTTGTTCAGGTGCTCCGCGCCCAGGCTTCCTCCGAACAGGACCACCAGCGGTTTATTGTTTTGAAGGTTTAATTTAGCCCTTGCGTTTTCCCTGTTATAGTTAAACAGCTCGCTTCGGACCGGATTGCCGGTTAAGGCGACACGGGCCTTGCCCTTAAAGAGCTTTCTGGCTTCTTCAAAGCTAATGGCCACCAGATCCACATACCTGGACAGAATTTTATTCGTCACGCCGGGAAAGGCGTTTTGTTCATGAATAAGCGTAGGAATTTTTTTAAGGGCGGCATAGAACACCACCGGGCCGCAGACATAGCCTCCTGTACCGATAACGGCATCGGGCTTGTAGTCTTTTATAATTTTCCCTATACCGTGAAAGCTTGAAACCAGCTTCCACAGAGTTTTAAAGGTATCCCCGGAAAGCTTCCTCCTAAATCCCTTGATGTCGATATAGGAAATATCAAAGCCCTCTCTTGGGATCAGTCTGCTTTCGAGTCCGTTTTTTGTACCGACAAACAAAATTTGAGCCTCAGGCTCTTGCTTTAAAATTTCCCGGGCAATAGCCAGACCCGGATTGATATGCCCCCCAGTACCGCCGCCTGAAATCAAATATTTCATTTTAAAGAATCACCTGCTTTTCTGGTACTCATAACCCGTTTAATTCTTACGTCGTCCCCATTGTCAACAGGGTTGGCCGGTATGACCTCATAATACCGGTTGGTCTTTTTTGAAATGTTAAGTAAAATGCCCATGCTGATTAGCAAAAACACCAGAGAAGTGCCTCCATAGCTGAAAAAGGGCAGCGGAATGCCTGTTGCAGGTACGGTGGAAGTAACAACGGCAATGTTTAAAATAGCCTCAATAGCGATAAGGGAGGTGAGTCCCGCTGCAATAAGGCTCCCCAGCTTATCCTGAGCATTCATGGCAATACGGATCCCCCTCCAAATGAAGAGGAGAAAAAGAATAACCACCGTAATCGCCCCTATAAAGCCCAGCTCCTCCGCCAGGATGGAGAATATAAAATCATTATGGGGTTCAGGCACATACAGGTATTTCTGCATACTTTTCCCAAGCCCTCTTCCGAATAAGGAACCCGAGGCAATGGCATAAAGGGAATTAACGACCTGATAACCTTCCCCCTGCTTGTATTTAAAGGGATCCATAAAAGCCGTGATACGCTGAACACGGTATTCATCGCTGGTTATCAAAATCCAGGCAGGAATGATTAAGGGCACAACCATAGCGACAAAATGCCATACCTTGGCTCCGGCAAAAAAGAGGATGATAACAGCCACCATTGAAATAAGAATAATGGCGCTCATATGAGGTTCCAGAAACAGCAGCACGTCTGTCACGCCAACAATAAGCAAATAGGGCACAAGACCGGTCCAAAATTTGCCTACCCGATCCCCGTTTTTGGACAGGCTGTAGGAGAAAAACAGAATAATCGCTATTTTCATAAGCTCGGAGGGCTGGAAGCTGGCAAAGCCAAAATTGAACCACCGTGTGGCGCCGTTAACGGTGTTACCCACGCCGGGAATCAAAACGACAACCAAAAGTACAATGCTTCCTATCATAAGAAGGGGCGAAAATTGGGCAATGCGCCGGTAATCAATATTTGAGACAAGAAACATGGCCACAAGACCTACCGTGCCCCAAATGAGCTGACGGATCAAAAAATGGTATTTATTTCCCATATAATAAAGGGCATGGTAAGAGCTGGCACTGAATACCATGATGGTGCCCATGGTTAATAATACAATGATGGTAAACAAAAGCCAGAAATCGTATTCCCTCTTTTTCACAAAAAGGCTCATTCCTTTCGTCCGGCGTCTGCCGTTTTACAACATAAGATAGGCTACTGCGGCGGCAGCCACGGTTACAAGAGTGAAAACCAATACAATCCGGGTTTCCTTCCACCCCTTATGCTCATAATGATGATGCAAAGGTGCCATTTTAAAAACACGGCGACCCGTGCGTTTAAACCAGAAAACCTGTATTACTACAGACAATGCTTCCGCAACATAGATTATGCCTGCTATCCCGAGAAGAATCGATGTCCCCGTCACAACCGACACACAGGCAAGCGCTCCGCCCAAGGCAAGAGAACCGGTATCCCCCATGAAAACCCGCGCCGGGTGCATATTGTACACAAGAAAACCCAATAGTCCTCCTGCTAGTATAGCGCAAAAAGCCCGGATATAATCCCATTCACCGTTAAATATGGAAACCAGAGTGTAGAAAAGAAGCACAATGGTAGTAATACAACCCGCCAGTCCATCCAGTCCGTCAGTTAGGTTAACGGCGTTGGTAAAGCTCACCAGGACGAAAAGAGCGAAAGGTACGGCAATAAAAAGGGGCAGCGCCAGTGGGTGCTCAATTCCCATAATAGGAAGCACAAGGGTATTGGCTCCCGAAGTGAAGGAGACGGCATACCAGGTAAAAAGGCCGGCGGTAAGAATGAGTCCCAGCATTTTCTGCCTGGGGCTTAAGCCCTTGTTATTCTTCTTTACAACTTTTAAGTAGTCGTCCATAAATCCCACCCCGGCGAAGCCCAGGGTGGCCAGTACAAGGGGAAGAATACGGATATCCTTAAAGCTGTAGATAACTCCTATAAGAAAGACAGGAATCAGGAAAATAAAGCCTCCCATGGTAGGGGTGCCAGTTTTTACCTTATGGCTCTGGGGGCCTTCCTCTCTTACGGTCTGTCCGAATTTCAGACGGACAAGGTATGGAATGAGGCCCTTTCCAATAACCAGCGCGGCCAAAAATGAAATAAAATACAGTAAAACCTGGGGCGGTATGGCTTTGAAATTATTCATGGCCAACATTCCTTCCTGAGGCTTCCAAGCCTGTTTCCGTGTCAAATAGTGTTTTTATCAGCACATCCAGCTGCATACGGCGGGAGCCCTTGAAAAGCATCACATCGCCTTCACGGGCGTGGCTGCGAATATAGTCTGCGGCATCGGAAGCTTTTTCGAAAAGGACCTTCTCCAAACCATCCGTTTTTTCGAGCTCAGCCCCCCGAATATACCAGGAGGCGTAACAGCCAACAGCAACCAGATAATCCGCCTCAATGAGGGCGGTCAGCTTTCCTATTTCCAGATGGGCCTGCTCGGACCAGTCACCAAGCTCCAGCATATCACCCAAAACCGCCCATTTACGGTGATCTCTGCCAATATCCTTGAGAACCTCCAGGGCTGCCTGAGTGGAATTGGGTGCGGCGTTATAGCAGTCGTTAATGACTTTTATGCCGTCATAGTCTTCAATGCACATCCTCAGGCGTTCTCCGGTGTAGGCGGCCAGTCCCTCACGGATACGATCTTCCTTCATCTTCAGTATACGGGCCACGGCGACAGCTGCCAGTGCATTGTGCACATTATGCATACCCGGGGCAGGTACAAAAAGCGGAACATCCCCCTCATGGGTATGGAGGCTGAAGCTTACACCTTCTTCACCTTTTGAAAGAAGGTCCCCCGCCTGCAAATCTGCTTCCTCACCGATGCCGTATAACAGGGTTTTTTGCTCAAGCAAACCCTTAAGGCCTGAAAGAAGCTCATCATCACCGTTTAAAACCACGGTTCCGCCAGGGGTCATTCCTTCAAGTATTTCCAGTTTGGCCTTTAATATATTTTGACGTGATCCCAGCCTGCCAATATGGGAAATGCCGATATTGGTAATAACAGCTACATCCGGACGGACAATGCGGGAAAGACGGCTTATTTCACCGAATCCGCTCATTCCCATTTCAAAAACCGCCGCTTCGTGGCTATCCTCCAGCGCCATTACCGAAAGAGGCAATCCGATTTCATTGTTCAAGTTGCCTTTTGTTTTATGGACATTGAAATCCCGGGATAAAACAGCCGCAATCATTTCCTTGGTGCTGGTTTTTCCCACGCTGCCCGTTACGGCCACCACCGGTATATTAAAAAGGCTTCGGTACGCTGCTGCAAGGCTCCCCAGTGCCTCCACGGTATCATCAACATAAATGGCGGGAATATTCCTATCGAGCCCGCCGTCCTTTTGGGCAAGAATCAGTACCGCACCTTTATTAACCGCATCTACGGCAAAATGATGTCCGTCGAAGCGCTCTCCCCGAATGGCAACAAACAGTGCCCCCGGCTTCAGCGTTCGTGTGTCTGTGGAAAGGCTGGTCACCTTTATGTCCTTATCGGCTTGCAAAAGACCGCTTGCGGCCTGTGCAATCCACTGTGCGCTCAACTCCCTCATGGCATCACTCTGCTTCCTTTAAAAGATTTTCGACGATTTCCCTTTCATCATAGTGTATGGTTTTATCCTTAAAAATCTGATAGGTTTCATGTCCTTTTCCTGAAAGTACAATCACATCACCTTTTTTACCCATATGAAGGGCGGCTTTTATGGCTTCGGTGCGATCCACTATGACGCTGTAGCTTCCATCTGTCTTTTTAATGCCTGCCTCAATATCCGCCACAATTTGCTCCGGGTCCTCCGTTCGGGGATTGTCGGAGGTAATAAGGGTATAGTCGGCAATTCGTCCGGAGATTTCACCCATAACCGGCCTTTTGCTTCTGTCCCTGTCGCCGCCGCAGCCAAAAACACTTATAAGGCGTCCCTTTACAAAGCCCTTTACCGTAGACAGCACGTTTTCAAGGCTGTCGGGGGAATGGGCGTAATCAATCATAACCGTGTAATCCTTACCAGGGGTAGGCACCACCTCGGCTCTGCCGGGCACCTGTACATTGGAAAGCCCCTCCCTCACATAGCGGGGTTCAACTCCCAAAAGCCCGCAGACCGATATGGCAGCCAGGGCGTTGTAAACACTGAAATAGCCTGGCACAGATACTTTCACTCGCTCACTGAACCAGGGCGTTACTGCGTCAAACTCCACTGAATCCGAATGCGTCTCAATATTCACCGCTTTAATCTGCGCATCCGAGCTGATACCATAGGTGAGCATGGGACACCCGGCGGTTTCCAATACCCGCCCGCTTTCCTTGCAGTCCAGGTTAACGATTCCCTGCTTGCACTGGCGGAACAGCTTGAGCTTTGACGTAAGATAATCCTCCATATCCGGGTGCTCAAAGCCTCCGATATGATCCTTTGAGAAGTTGGTAAACAGTCCTATATCAAAATGCATGCCCGCCACCCGGCTAAGCTTAAGTCCCTGGGAGGAAACCTCCATTACCAGGGTATCCACATCCTTTTCCTTCATCTTAGAGAGCATTTCCTGCAGGTCATAGGACTCCGGCGTGGTACGCTTTGCCGGAATAACCTCTCGGCCTATAAGGTTGGCTACCGTTCCGATGAGCCCTACCGTATGGCCTGCCTTATCCAGTATGGAGCGGATCATATAGGTGGTGGTGGTTTTTCCTTTGGTACCTGTAATGCCCAAAAGACGCATACGGTCAGCGGGCTTTCCGAACCAGGCCGCTGACAGCAGGGCCAGCGCCTCCCTTGAATCCTTCACCTTAACTAGCGTAATATTTTCCGCGTCCAGCACCACATCCTTTTCCACCACCAGAGCTGTCGCTCCGTTATCTACCGCCTGCCTGGCATACTGATGGCCGTCGGTGGAAAAGCCGTCGACGCACACAAACAGGGAGCCCGGCAATGCTTTTCGCGAATCATAGGCAATTCCCTTTATTTCAATTTCAAGGGAGCCCTTTGTCTCTATAAGGCCGATACCTTCCGTTAAGTCCTTTAATAACATGTTTATACCTCCTAATGCAGCCTCCATGATGATTATATCCCTTTATAGCCGATTGTTACAATCATTTACCAATTCAATCAGTCTCCAACCTGCTCAATAAAGGATACCTCTACAATCTGCCCCTTCACAAGCTCCGTACCAACCTCATATTCCTGCTTCTGGGCATGACCGCTGCCCTGAACCCTCATATTGAGCCCCAAGGCCTTAAGTGCCGCCATGGCTTCATCTACGGTTTTATTTAAAACATCCGGCATTTTAACAATGGTTTCCGTAGTGTTTTCGTCGGTATAGAGAATGACCGATGCACTCTGGGGAACACTGAAATCGGGCTTGGGTGTCTGGGCATAAACCACGGCATCCTCTCCGTTATTGCTTCCCTCAATCTTATAGTTCAGGCCAAAGGCTTTAAGCTTTTCCTCAGCCTGCTTAATGGTAAGTCCGGTAACATCGGGAACAAAAACTTCCTGAGTTAAATTCTGCTTGTCTTTTTCTGTATATTCTCTTTCAACCTGCATGTATTCCAGTATTTCCTCCACCAGCTTGCCGGCCACAGGAGCGGCAAGAATTCCGCCGCTTCGGCGGTTCATTTCCACCTGGGGAAAGTCCAGAGCTATCAGCACGCAAATTTTGGGGTCATCAGCAGGGGCAATGGCACTGAAGGAAACAATGTAACGGCCTTCCGTTTCAGTGGTGAGCGTTTCGGAGGTTCCTGTCTTGCCTGCTATATGATAGCCGCTGATATAGGCGTTTTTACCGGTACCCACAGAAACAACGCCTTCCAGAATCTCAAGGAGGGTTTGGGAGGTTTGCTCCGAAATAACCTTGCGGACCACCTGCGGCTCAAATTTCTTTATGATATTTCCCTGGCTGTCGTTTATTTGCTTGATAATGGTGGGCTTCATGAGGTTCCCGCCGTTGGCTATGGCGCCGTAGGCGGCGATAAGCTGAATGGGGCTTATTTGAAAACGCTGTCCGAAGGAGGACACCGCCATATCGATCTCTCCGGGATCCGAGTGCCAGAGCTTTCTGTATACCTCAGTGCTGGGCTCTCCCTGCACCTCAATACCTGTTTTCTCCATAAACCCAAACATTTTGACATAGCTGTAAAACTTCTGAATCCCTAAATCCAGGGATATATCCACAAAAACCGGGTTGCAGGAATTGTAAACGGCATGGAGAAAATCCTCCGCTCCATGGCCCCCCAGCTTCCAGCAGTTAATGGTATGGCCTGCCAGGGAAACCGGCTTGCAAACCACCGGCGTATTAAGGGACACAATGCCTTCTTCAAGGGCGGCAGCCGCGGTTATGGCCTTAAAGGTGGAACCGGGCTCATAGGTATCCATAACGGCTTTATTTCTGAAAACCGTCTGCCAGAGAAGCTTGCTGTCCTCCTCGTCATTAAAACCGCCCCATTCCTGATCTGCGGGAATAATATCGGGCCTGGCATCGGGATCATTGGAATCAAAATCCGGGTAGGAAGCCATTGCCAGTATTTCTCCCGTATTAGGATCCATAGCAATGCCTGTGGCTCCGTTCTTTAGATTATAGTCCAGTGAAGCCTGCTCAAGAGTCTTTTCCATGAAATGCTGAATGGTGCCGTCCAGGGTAAGGGTAACATCGTAGCCGTCAATAGCCTCCACATAGCGTTCTTTGGAAAAGCTTATCTGCCTTCCCAATACGTCGGCCTCATTCATTATTTTACCTGCCACACCCTTTAAGGTACTGTCCAAAACCAGCTCGATGCCGCTGAGGCCCTGGTCGTCATCCCCGGTAAAGCCCAGAACATGGGACGCCAGGCTTCCCTTGGGATAAAAACGCTTGGAATCCTCATCCACGGTTAAGTTAATAAGTCCCTTATCAACTCTGTAAGCTCTGACCTTGGAGCCAATCGTTTCTCTGTCCACCTTTTTCTTTATGAACTCAAAGCGGCTGTTGGCATTGAATTTTTTTAGGATATCCTCCGCAGGCATATCAATAAGAGCCGCCAAATCATTGGCAATAGCAGCCATTTTGGTTTGATCGCTGCCCAATTCATCCCTAAACGCTTTTGGATTGACCGATATGGTGTCCACCGAGGCGCTGATGGCCAACCCTTCTCCGTTTCTGTCGTAAATAGTTCCCCGCTTGGGGTTAACCGGACGTTTCAGGGTTTGGTATTCATAAGCCTGATTCTGATATTCCTCACCCTTGACAAATTGAATATAACCGACGCGGTAGAGCATAAAAAGAAGTGCTGTCGAAAAGAACAACAGCATGAAAAATTCACGCTTTTTAAGTTTTATGGTGTTTTGTTTTTCCTCAACCGGTTTTAACAGCCTTTCTGCTTTTCCTTGAGGTCTGCCAGCGGCTTTGTGGGTAGTCGTAGCTTTTTTACCCGTATTTCCTTTGCGGGTGCGATCCTCTTTCATGAGCCACTCCTTAAAAAAAAGGACGTCAGATCGATACCATGCAACGCACCTTAATCAATCCACTGTCCCCTCTTCATTCCTAATAGATGTATATTAACCTTTGCCCTCTATTTTGTCTGTTTGGGCTAAATTTCAATCGTTTTTAGGCAAAACCATCCTTATTACACTGATAAGTTTTTCTAAAAGAGAAGTATCGGTGTTGCTTTTAGTGTCTATGTAGTCCTGGTTTACAACCACGCTGTAATCATTTTTAGGTACACTTACCAGTACAATTTGATACTGCTCCGGCTTGTGCATTCCCAGCTTTTCCTTGGCCAAGGCTTCGACGCGGGGAAGGTTGATGCTCGTCTCAATCTCCACATTCAGCCTGCGGTTTTCATCTTTGAGCTTCTCATACTGGTTGGTCAGCTGCCCCATTTGGTAATTGAGCTCAGCCAGCTCGGAATAACGGTAAAGAACGGTAAAACAAACAAGAGTTACCGCTAGTATTCCAAAAAACAGCCTTCCCTTGGGGATGACCGCCGTTTCACTTAAAGTCCGGACTTTTCTTACTCTTCGTCTTTCCGGTCCTACTTTCCGGGGAGCTTCAGGCTGCTGAATCTGAGGCGCAGCACTGCCGTAGATATAACGTTCCTTCGTATCCAAGTACTAACACCTCCCAGTGTTTTTTTATCCGCTTAAATGCGGCTCCTAAAAAATTCTTCGGTTATTGATGCAAAGAACGGCATCCCGTTTTTTGCATCAATAACCGTTTTCCTTAAGTACTTCACACCGGCCTTTTAAGGCCGGCCTTATCCTTTGTATGGGCTGTTTTGCCCGTTTTCTTCAGTAAGTAGGTCGCTTTTGTAAATTTAATTTTTTTCTTTCGTAGGTTTTTTTCTTATCTTTTGTACATTAAATAACTTATCTTATGTAATTTGGTTGTTTTTTCTTACGTAATGATTTACCTTAGTGCTTTTGTGCTTTGTGCTTTTTAAGGTTCGTGAAAATGAATCTTTTCAGCTCCTCGCAGTTTGGCACTCCGAGCCCTGGAGTTATTCTCCAGCTCTTGCGGGGAAGCGATTATGGGTTTGCGGTTTACGAGGCGCAATTGGGGGTGGACTCCACAAACGCATTGCGGGAAGTCCCTAGGGCACACACAACCTTGCGCTCCTTCCAAAAAGGCTTGCTTCACAATTCTGTCTTCCAGAGAATGAAAGGTGATTACCGCCAGTCTTCCTCCCTCTTCAAGGAGTGACATGGCCGTTTTTAAAGTTTTCTCCAAAACCTCCAGCTCTCTGTTTACAGCAATGCGAATGGCCTGAAAGGTTCTTTTGGCCGGATGCGGACCCTCGCGCCGGGCTGCCGCCGGTACAGCGGCCTTGATAATCTCCACAAGTTCTTCCGTAGTATTTATCTTTCGTTCTTCGCGGCTTTTGACAATGAACTGAGCAATACGGACAGCCCATTTTTCCTCTCCGTATTCCCTGATAATCCGGGCAATTTCACCCTGACTCCAGGTATTAACAAGAGTCTGTGCATCCAAAGGATTGCTTTGATCCATTCTCATATCCAGCGGTGCATCATGACGATAACTGAAACCTCTTTCTCCCTCATCCAGTTGGTGGGAAGAAACGCCCAGATCCATCAGGATACCGCTTACAGCCTTTATCCTGTGTTTCTCCACAACTTCTCTTAGGTTTTCAAAGTTCGTATTTTCAATTATAAAAGCACCCTTCGTGTCCACGGCAGATAGCCTGGACGCTGCGGCGTTAATTGCATTTTTGTCCTGATCAATACCAATAAGAAGTCCTTCGGGGCCAAGACGACGAAGGATTTCGGAGGAGTGGCCTGCGCCACCCAGGGTAGCGTCGATATAAACGCCATTTCCCCGGATGTTGAGAAGTTCAAGGCATTCCTCCAAAAGTACGGGCTTGTGTGCAAACTCCATGACAACTTCTCCCTAAATGCACCGGACATTATTGGAATTCTCTCCGAACCTTGCGGCTAATTACCGGAGAAAGGATCCCAGCCCAGGCCTTCCGACTCTTCATCCTCGCTTAAGCTGTCAATTTCATGCTTTTTGGCATTATCACTGTTCCAGACCTCAATCCAGCCCAGCATACCGATAAAAAGCACTTCCTTGCTCAACTCAGCTTTCTCCCTCAGATCCTGAGGGATTAAAAGCCTTCCCTGGCTGTCCAGCTCGCAGTAGTTGGCATTGGAGCAAAAAGAGCGGTAAATATCCCTGCCCTTTTGAGTGTTGCTGGGGAGCTTTTGCAGTTTGGCAACAAACTTTTCCCATTCCTGCATGGGGTAGATGCATAAACTTTTGTTTTCAACACCCCGTGTGAGGATGAAGGAAACTCCCAGGTCATTCCGGAATGCCGCAGGTACAAACACACGTCCTTTAGGATCCAGCGTGTTCGTGTACTTGCCAATAAGCATTCCGTTCACCTCCACCACTTTGCTCCACTTTCCACCACTTAAGTTGTATTCTACTCTATCCTCCCCACACCGTCAACCCCTTCCCCCACCGGAATAAAGGGTAAAAAAAGAGAATGCACCTTCATTTGCATCCTCTTTTAGGAACGAAATCGTTATTAAAATACAATATCTTGTAGTCCGGGTTTTCAACCTCTACAAAATAACCGATAACTTAACAATTTGTTAATTTTTTGAAAATCCTGCTTTGCAATCTGTAATACAATTGTAATAATTTCAGGCTTCAAACATGGGTTTTGATCGCCGCATGGAGATACTTTGAATGATTCCGATGGCAACATAATTAATGACAATAGACGAGCCGCCGTAGCTTATGAAGGGAAGAGGTATACCCGTTACAGGAAACATACGCAGGTTCATACCAATGTTCTCGGCAAAGTGGAAGAGAAACATGGCCATGAAGCCGATAACCACATAAGCACCGTATCTGTCCTTGGCAAAGTGGGAAATATAGAGGCACCTTAAAAGGAGCAGCAAAAAGAGCAGGACTACCAATGCACCGCCGACAAACCCCCAGGACTCGCCAATAATAGCAAAGATGGAGTCGGTTTCCGCTTCCGGCACAAAGGCCGAGGCCTTTCTGGCTCCCTCATCCACACCAAAAAGCATACCTGATCCGATATACAAGGTAGCGCGGTCAATATGGTATGCCGAGGTAGTGGAATAGGCGGCAGGATTGATAAATGATAATATACGGTTTATCTGAAAAGGCTGCAAAACCTTCTCAAGCACGCTGAACCACAGTATGGGAAGCGCCACGATGGTAGTGGCAAAGCCGATGACCAGCACTCTGTAGCGGATGCCAAAGACAAAGATCATAAGTGCCAGCATGAAAAGGTAAACCACAGCGGTACCAAAATCCGGCTGAAGCAGAATCAGTCCGACAAGGGAGCCCGCGACCCCTATCAGAAAAAGATAATTAATCGCCTTGCCGCCATTTTTTATTTTTTCAAAGAATACGGCCGTTGCAATGACAAGCGTAATCTTTCCCAGCTCTGAGGGCTGGAAGGACATAGGTCCCAAATCGATCCAGCCGTTGGTGCCAACCTCTTCCCTTCCTACGCCGATGACGAGCACTGCAATGAGCAGGATCATCGTCCCACCGTAAGCCGGAACGCTTAAAACCCTTAAGTCCTTGTAGTCAATGATCATCATAACCACCATGGCAATGATGCCGATAACGGACGCCATAAGCTGCTTGGTAAAAAGCCTTGGCTCATTCATTTGAACCGTAAAAATGCGAAGTGCCATAAGCCCAACCGTATTAAGCATGAATACGACAATAAGCAAAAACCAGTCCACGCTTTTTATAAGGGAAGGCCCTTTGTTTTTTTCAATCGTTACCATAGCTGTCAGCTCCGTTCCGTGGTGTCGGGCATATCCTGAGGCGCTCCCTCAGCCTCTGGAGCAGGGTTGTTCCCACTCTCGTCTGAAACCTGAGGTTCATTAAAAGGCTCGGAAACGTCGGTTTCTCCCTCGATGTCAAATTGAGTTTCCTCCTCGGTGGGAACCGGTGTTTCCCCTTCGAGGGGAAGCTGTGTTTCCTCTTCGATGGCAAGCTCAGTTTCCTCCTCCGGGTTTTGATTATCCGGAACATCGTCGTCAGGAATCAACTGCTCCCCCCTGAGCTCCTTTAATACATCCGAATAGGCGCTATGCCCTGAGCCTTCACCATAGCCTTCGACAGAAGAATCCCCCTCTTGTTTCAGGACTTCTTCCTCCAATACCACTGCTCTGCTTCTTTTAGAACAAAAAACATAAAAGGCCAATGCACCTGCAAACACAAGAACGGAAACCAGCTGATTATAGCGAATATCTCCCGTGCCGAATACATCGGTGCGCAAAAACTCCAATAAGAAGCGGATAAAGGTGTACTGCATCAGGTAAATCGCCAGAACTCCGCCTTTTACCTTGCTTCGCTTTCTTAACCACAGAAGAAAAACAAACGCCAGCACATTCCAAAGGGCTTCATAAAGAAAAGTAGGGTGTACAGGCAAATCCGGGTTCACCCCGGGATTCGGATAAGCTTTTATGAGGCTGCCGGTCATGCCCCAGGGCAATTCCGTATTAGTACCGTAAAGCTCCTGGTTGGTAAAGTTTCCAAATCGGCCGATGGCCTGGGCCAAAGGCAGATAGACAATGGCAAAATCACACCATTTAAGCATGTCCACCTTTTTTCGCCGGGCATAGATAAAAACCGACAGCACCGCACCGAAAAGGGCCCCAAAAATGGCAAGGCCTCCCTCCCAGATTCGAAAAATTCCCAGAAGGTTATTCTTAAAGGAATCCCAGGTAAACACGACAAAAAAGAGCCTTGCAAACACAATGGACACAGGCAGAGCAATGAGGAACATATCAATTAAGTCGTCCTCCTTGAGGCCAAACTGTGCGCTTTGCTTCATAGCCAGAACCAGAGCCACCATAATGGCAAAGGCAATAATAACGCCATACCAATGAATTATAATGCCATTGCCAATAGGAATGGTAAAGGTAGGATCAATATTCAAGTGGATTCCCAGCTTGGGAAATTCAATATACTGTGCGGCTGCACCTACGGTTAAGACCCCCATTTTCAAAACCTCCAATACT
>JAFADM010000371.1 GCA_023424865.1 Bacillota bacterium
CAAGGACGGCTGAAGCAGCCATAACAAGGAGCTACGATGTGGTGGTAATTGGAGGGGGCCTTTCCGGCCTCTGCGCGGCGCTGGCCGCTGCCCGCCATGGCGCCAAAACCGCCCTGGTCCAGAACAGGCCTGTTCTGGGTGGCAACGCCAGCTCCGAAATCCGCATGCATGTGGGTGGAGCCGACTGCCACGGCAAAAGGCCCAATGCCCGGGAAACCGGCATTATTGAGGAGCTTATGCTGGAAAATCAAAAACGCAATCCCCAGCATTCCTTTTCCATCTTTGACACCATTCTCTGGGAGAAGGCCGCCTTTCAGGAGAATCTGGATCTGTACCTCAACACTCATATGGATTCGGTGAGCAGGGGGGAGCGGCGCATCCTTTCCGTCACCTGCTTTCAGATGACCACGGAAAAGACCTTTCTTTTGAAAGGCGGAAGCTACATCGACGCCACGGGCGATGGGTACCTGGCTGCCCTGGCAGGAGCTGAATTCATGACCGGGCGTGAGGGCGGGGATGTTTTTGGGGAGCAGGTTGCACCGAAAAAGGGTGATTCCTGCACCATGGGCAATACCCTTTTGTTTACCGCAAGGGATATGGGCCGTCCCATTCCCTTCGAAAAGCCCTCCTGGGCCTGGACCTTCACAGACGAGGATATACCCGGCCATCAGGCGGAGATTACCTCCGGCTACTGGTGGATTGAGCTGGGCGGAGATACCACCGACATTATCCGTGATGGCGAGGTCCTGCGGGATAATCTGCTTAAAGCCCTTTATGGCATATGGGACCATATTAAAAACGGCGGGGAGCACGGTGCCGAAAACTACGCGCTGGACTGGGTGGGCTTTCTTCCCGGCAAAAGGGAAAGCCGGCGGGTGGTAGGCCCTTATATTTTGAGGGAGCAGGACCTGGTTGAGGGCAGGCGCTTTACCGACGCGGTGGCCTATGGAGGCTGGCACCTGGATTTGCATCCTGTTGGCGGACTGTTGGCGGAAAAAGCGGAAATCCCTCCGGCTATTGCGGAAAGAAGCAGGCTTCGGGAGGTTTACACCATACCTTACAGCAGCCTTTATGCCAGGGATGTGGATAATCTTTTCCTGGGAGGAAGAGCCATCAGTGTTTCCCATGTGGCCTTTGGCTCCACCCGGGTTATGGCCACCTGCTCCGTGGCGGGCCAGGCGGTGGGCACGGCGGCGGCTCTCTGCGCAGCTAAAGGCTTTGCCCCCGCCGGTCTTGTTCCCTACATGGACGAGCTTCAGCAGGCTCTTTTAAAGGACGACTGCCATATTCCCGGCCTTAAGAACGAGGATGCCAAGGATTTGGCACGGATAGCCGCAATTGCATGCTCCTCGGAGACAAAGCAGGGAAAGGGAGCTAACCTCATCGACGGATGGGGCAGGAACGAAGGGGAGGAGGCCCATTGCTGGATATCGGCTCCCTTTACGGAGGATCCGGAGCCCTGGATTGAGCTGCGGTTCAAAACACCGGTTAATCTGTCTGAAATCCGTTTGAAATTTGATTCCAACCTCTCCCGGGAATATCTTCTGTCCATTAGCCAATGGCAGCAGGTAAGGCATATTACCGGGGTTACTCCAGAGCTTGTGAAGGATTATACCCTTACGTTTTACCGTGAAGGCGTACCTGTTTTCAGCTCCGGGTATAAGGACAATTACCTGAGGTTCAGAGTCCATAAAACCGAGGGAGCAGGCCTGTGGGATGCGGTGCGCCTGACAGTGAAAAAAAACCATGGGGCCCTTGAAGCCCGGGTTTTTGAAATGAGAGTGTATGGATAATTGCCTCATCAGCGTATCCCAACGAAGCCCGGAAAGCTCCTGTTGTATAAAAAAAGCCGGATCGCACTTTTTTCAGGCAGAAAAAGGTAGGGTTTTATATTACAATAAGTAGTGAAAACCGATACTTAATTTTTGCAAAGAGGTAGACGGATGAATACTTGTAATACTCAGGAAATACTGGATGGCCGGTGGATTACCACCTATGAGTTTGAAAACCTGAAGCCGGTTAATGTTTTTCACAGGCAATTGGAGAAAATAACCATACCAAAAGAGCCTATCGAAAACAGGCACCTTCTGTTCAGGAAAAAATTTGAGCTGGAGGAGGTGGAGCAGTCCTTTATCCGAATTTCAGCCGACGACTATTACAAGCTGTACATAAACGGCAGGTTTGTCACTCAGGGGCCTTGTCCGGGCTTTCCCTTCCATTACTATTTTAACCGCCTGGACGTCACGGAATATCTTAAAAAGGGCGAGAACGTTCTTGCGGTTCATACCTATTACCAGGGGCTTATTAACCGGGTTTGGGTAAGCGGCGACAACCAGCATGGCCTGATTCTCGATTTAAAGGTTAACGGCAGGCTTGTTGTCAAAAGCGATGAAAGCTTTCGCTGTGCCGTGCACAGCGGTTACGGCGCCATGGGAAAGGCGGGCTACGATACACAGTTTTTAGAGCGCTACGACAGCAATGCCGGGGAGGACGGCTTTGAAAAGCCCGGTTTTGACGACGAAAATTGGAACAAGGCAGTAACCCGAAAGCATACAGACTATGTCCTTTATCCTCAGCCCACAAGGCAGCTGGCCTTTGACGCCGTACGGCCCGTTTCCCTTACTAAGACCGAAAAGGGCTATATTGCCGATTTTGGTAGTGTGTATGTGGGCTATCCCGTTCTTAAGGCCCGGGGAGAAAAGGGGAGCACCGTTCTTCTTCGTTGTGGCCAGGAGCTTTCCGAGGACGGCTCGGTACGCTTTAACCTAAGGGCCAATTGCCGTTATGAAGAGGAATGGGTGCTGTCGGGGCGTGAAGATAACCTCAATCCCTTTGATTATAAATCCTTCCGCTACGCGGAGCTTGTTTTGCCCCCGGGTGCCCGCATTTCGGAGGATAGCCTTATGCTTATGGCACGGCATTATCCCTTTTCCCTTAAAGCCCGCTGCAATACGGAGGATCCGGAGCTTCGGAAGGTTTGGGAGCTTTGCGTTCATTCCCTTCGCTATGGCGTCCAGGAGGTCATACAGGACTGTATGGAACGTGAAAAGGGCCAGTATCTGGGTGATGGATGCTATTCCTCCCTTTCCCTCGCCGTGCTTACGGGGGAAACGGCCATGATGGAAAAGCTCATTGACGACGCCTTAAGAACCGCCTTTATCAATGAGGGACTCATGACCTGCTCGCCCTGTTCCTTTATGCAGGAAATCGCCGATTTCCCCCTGTTCCTTCCCTTTTTTGTGCTGGCCCATTACCACCTTACCGGCAATAAAAGCTATATGAAGGAAAAATTTGACGGGCTCGGCCGCTTAATCCGCTTTTATAAGACTTCGTATGAAACGGAAACCGGCTTGCTTGCCAATCTGGACAAGTGGTGTGTCGTGGATTGGCCCGCGTCGGCCCGGGACGGCTACGATGTGGATTTGACGGAGGGACAGATTTGCCGGAGCAGGCATAACGTCATCAACGCCCTTTATATAGGGGCAGCCAAATATCTCAATAAAATAGCCGCCCTCCTGGGAGAAAAGCCCGTAGTTGATACCGAGCCATTGGAAAAGGCTTTTGTGGCCGCCTTTTACGATGAAGAGGCCGGTCTGTTTAAAGACAGTGACGAATCAGGCCATATCAGCCTTCCCTCCAACGCCTATGCCCTTTTATACGGCTTATGCCCCGATAGCCGCTGCGAGGAAAACATTCTTGCCCTGATTGAGGAGAAGCGGCTTTTATCAAGCATGTTCTTCATTACCTTTGCCGTGCTCGCCGCGCTTAAGAAATATAAAAGGGACGACCTCATCAAAGAGCTTCTCTCCGATGAGAGGTGCTGGCTGCGCATGCTGCGGGAGGGGGCTACCACCACCTGGGAGGGCTGGGGTAAGAACTCCAAGGCCAATATCTCCTTTTTTCACCTGGCCTTTACTTATCCTGTGCTGTATCTTGCGGATTGGGACATGGAGGGCTTTTTTAGTCTTTAAGGATTATGCCGCAGGCAATGGGATACGGTGGGGCTGACAGCTATGGAAACGCATGGGGCCTTTGAGGCCTGGATTTTTGAAATGAGGTTTTATTAATATGGCTTTATCAGTGTATCCCAACGGGGCTCGGAAAGCCCTTGTTTTAAGCTTTGACGACGGGGAGATTCAGGACAGGGCCCTTGCCGCCAGCCTTCGGGGCTTAGGCATGAAAGCAACCTTTTTTCTCTGCTCTGCTCATTTGGGGCTTCGAGGACCTCTTATTCGGGATGGAGAACCGAACGAATATATAAAGGTGGAAGCCCATGAGCTCAAATCCGTTTATCAGGATCATGAAATCGGGGCTCATGGCGCCCATCACAGGGGCTTTACCCGCCTTTCGGAGGAGGAGCTGGCCGAAGAGATTCTGGGGGATCTGGAGGTGTTTTCTTCCCTTGGTGTACCCAAGCCTATAGGCGGAGCCTATCCGGGAGGGCATTACACCCTGGAGGCCGCGGAGAACCTGGGCAGGCTGGGCCTGGTGTATGCCAGAACTACCCAATGCACCGAGTCCTTTCTAGCGCCCTCAAATTTTCTTACCTGGCATCCTACCTGCCATATGTATTATCCGGGGCTTGAAGCCCTTATAGAGCGCTTTTTGAATTTGGATGAGCAGGAGCTTTCCCTGTTCCATATTTATGGACATTCCTATGAACTGGACAAAAAGGGCATAGATGGATGGGGTTATATGGAGGGTATCCTGACCAGGCTTTCAGGCCGGGAGGATGTGTGGTACGCTACTCTTGGCGATTATTACCGTTTTATGAAGAGCGGCACGAATGAATAGACAATCCCTGGATGAAGGAAAGGAAGTTTTAGCATTATGAGCTGCAGTGGGCAAAATACTGAAGAAAACTTCAATGAACAACAGAGGCTTGAAGCCCTGTTAAGCCGGGAACCGGCCTGTTCCCTGGTTTATAAGCGGGCGGGGGGCCAGGAGCTGCGCCTGTATTATGAAAAACCGGCTCATTGGTCACCCAATGGCAATTATACCGCCCTGGTGTGGATCCACGGGGGAGGGTGGAAAAGTGACTCTGCCTCCCGCTTCTTTCCCCATTGCCTCTACTATGCCCAAAAAGGCCTGGTGACCTTCAGCGTGGACTACAGGCTGGCAGGTTCGGAGGATGGCGGGCGTCTCACTTCCATAGAAGAGTGTCTGGAGGATGTGAAGGATGCCATGGGCTACATCCGGAGCCATGCAAGGGAGTTTGCCATTTGTACGGATAGGATACTGGCGGGCGGGGATTCGGCAGGAGGCCATCTGGCGGCTTGCCTTGGGCTCTCAGATGAGAACGGGGGCGCAAACGGCGGGGTCCCCTATACTGCCAATGGCCTTATTATTTGCAACGGTGTCACCGATTTAACCGGAAAATGGAAAAAGCAGGTGCTGGCCTTTGATTATCCCGGTACGTTTCCGGCTTCCTTTTACCCGGAAGAGGGGCAAACGGTTAATGAGCTTAATGAGCATGAGCCGCAGGTCCGTTCCTTTTTTAGGGATGACGCGCGGGCCAGAGCCCTTTCGCCGGTTTATCAGGTGGGCAGGGAACATCCTCCCGTATTCATTCTCCACGGCCTTTTAGACACAGTGGTGGAGCCGGAGGACGGAATTCATTATTACCGGGCCCTAAAAGCTCAGGGAATCGATACGGAGCTTTGCCTCATTCCCGATGTTTCCCACGCGTTTATTCTTTTTAATTATAAAGTGGACCACAAGAGAATTTTATCTTTTCTGCGGGTTATAGACGGCTTTTTAGAAAAGCGTGGCTTTCTTGCCTGACCGAAAAAAATAAACAAAGCGTATTTAAACAAGAACGTACCCTCCAGAATAAAAGGGGGGTGCGTTTTTTGTGTATGAAGGCTTAGTCACAAGAAAGCTCCCCGTCTTTTTCCTTTAAAAAAGAGATATATTCCTTGCCCCACACCTCCAGGCTGTCCAGCACGGGCTGAAAGCGGCGACCGATTTGACTTAATTCGTACTCCACTTTTGGCGGAATTTGGGGATACTGGGTACGGGTAATAAGTCCATTCTCCTCCAGGCTGTGAAGCTGATTTGAAAGTGTAGCCTGTGTAAGAGAAGGCATCATGCGCTGAAGAGCATTAAATCGGACCGGCCCCTGGCTTAAATGGTGCATAATGAGAAGGGCCCATTTTCCGGTAAGAAGCTTCTGAGCGGTAACATAGGGGCATAATCCGTATAAATCCTGCTTTTCTTCCTTACCTGTTTTAATTGAAGACATAAAAATCTCCTTTAACACTATCTTTTAGGATACTAACTAAAGAAAATAATCGTACTTGAATATATTATTGCACTCTATATAATTAAAGCGTAAAAATTATACTACGGAGCTTTGAAAGGAGCAAGCCCATATGAAAGAAGTTTTAGAGTACTTGAAAACAAATCCCGTTTTTTATCTTGCCACGACGGAAGGTAATCAGCCTCGTGTAAGACCGTTTGGTGCAGTCGCCGAATTTGAGGGCAAGCTGTATATTGTGACAAACAATACCAAAAAGGTTTTTAAACAGATGCTGGATAATCCTCAGGTTGAAATTAGCGCTATGGGCAAGGACGGTACCTGGCTCCGTTTGGAAAGCACCGTTGTTCATGACGGGCGCAGAGAAGCCCGGGTTCAGATGCTTAATGAAAATGCATCCCTGGGAAGAATGTATACGGCTGACGACAATAAAATGGAGGTCCTTTACTTAAAGGATGCCAAAGCCACCTTTTATTCCTTTTCCGGTACACCCAGAGTCATTGCGTTTTAATAGGCAAGCGCTTCGTTCATGCCTGTTACCAGGGAATAACAGTTAAGGTATTCCACTTTTTAAGCCATTTATCCGCTTTATCCCTATAGGTAGTTTCGGTTATCTGTGTTTTATTGGCGCGAATAATCTGACCAAACAGATCATTGAGGCCATAGGGGGCATAAACCACAAGCTCCTGGCCTATAAGCCGCACCCCGACCGAGGTTGCGGTTGTGGGCCAGGAATTGATGGCCGCTTCAACGCAGGGGTAGGGGTTAAGCGGGTAGCCGAAGCTCTTTTCATACCAGAGGTGAGTCCGTGCCTGATTTTTAATATCCAGGGGAAGAGGAGCTTCGCGAAACAGAACCCCGCCGGCCTTAACAACGCAGTCCTCAGCATCGTAGCTTAAATCGGAGGGATCGTAGTAGACTAAATCCATATCTGAAATACCGTAAAGCAGATCAAGGCCGTTTTGATAATTCCAGACGGTTTGTGCAATGCAGCCGCCGCCAATATAATAATGCTTCAGCTCCAGCTTGGGGGCTTTTTTTATTATTGTGGAGAGTACCGCGTTTTCCATAATTATTTCTTTTAAAATATTATTTTGGTCCTTTATATTCTCATTAAATCCCAGAAGCTTACGTTCCATCTTTTTCTCCATACGATAGGGGGGAGGCGTATTTTCCGTCCCTTTGGGTTTTTTGATGATTATAGCATAAATAAAGAAATCCATAGGAGAGAAATAGGCGTAAATGGCATAAAATTAAATCCGTTTTACAAACTCATGACAAAATGATATAATATCCTCACTAGAGTGGGCTTTGCCCGCAACCCAATTGGAGAGAAGCACCTATAAAAATTCTTGTTTTTATTAACGTTTATTAGCGATAAGGTACTAAAAAGGAAGAAAATAAGAGTATGCAAATTAAGGAAGAAGGTGAAGGAAGAAAAATGCATATAAAAAAGAAATCACTCCAGGTAAGTTTTTTGATTGTTTCCATACTTTTGTTTATTGCATTGAATCTATCCTTCTTTTTCCCCTGATATTTCCCGGAAATTTGTTCAAGAGTAAATGATAGGGCTCCTTAAAGGGAGGTGTGCTATTTGGGTTACAACTATGGCCGGCCTGTACCCGCTGCGGCGAAGATGAACAGATTGCCGGCATTTTTGCTGTTTTTGGCCGTATTGGCCTTTGTTGCAGCTGATTTGGTGTTCGATATGAATTTTAACTGGGTTGATTATACCATTGTCATTGTTGTGGCTCTGTTTGGATTCAGAGGGTATTCAAAAGGGCTGGTTAATACGGTCTTCAGCCTTGTAGGCTATTTGGCCGGTATTGTCATGGCCTTTATCTTTTCACCCAAGCTGGCTTTAATGCTTCAAAATTCGCCTCTGGGAAAGACCGTAGGCGATAAACTTTCAAGCGTTATGCCCACACTGTCCACACTGGAGGCTGTTAAGGTAAATGAGACTACCTCGCCCTTTGAGGTTATTACCTCTTATCCGGAGATTGAAGCTTTTATCTCCCGGAATCCGTTTATTAAGCAAATTGTTACAACCACGGGAACGGCAGCCGAAACCGGTGCCCTGTACCAGGAAACCGTTGTATCCATCAATGATCTGCTCATTTATTCGGTTTTAAACGTTTTAGCGCTTATTATCCTTTTTATTGGGGTTAAGCTTATAGTGGTTTTGGTGGGACGTTTGCTGTCCACCGTTATCAATACCACAGCTCTTCTCGGCACCGCGAACCGGGCAGGCGGAATGGCTGTGGGACTTGGAATCGGCCTCATTCTGGTTTATATTGCCTTTGGTCTTGTCATACCCTCCTTAAGCTCCCTTGAAATGATACGTATTCCTGATTCCTATGGGGATTCTGTTGTATTAACGTGGTTTAACCATTTGTTTGCAAGTTCACAATAAGTGGGGTATTTTTATGAAAAGCATGAGAAATTTTTCTATCAGAGGCTCCGGGCGTCTATCCGAGAGGTATTATATTGACTGTGCCGGCAAGTATAAAACAGCTGATATTGCTGAAATAACCGGTGCTTCCAAGGAAAAGGTGGAGGCTTTATATCAGGCCCATAAGGGTGAATTGGACGACGGTGTAGGGGTTTTCTATTTTCCTTCCCGGGAAGATGCCCTTGATGTGCTGAAGGAGCTGGAAACCATTCTTGACGGCAGAGGTGCGGGAAAGCTGGTTTTTCTTACCTTTGAGGAAATCGATTATATCCGTCAGGCCCTCATAAATGAAGGAAGCAATATAATAAATGTCAGAAATGATTTAAAGAAATACATATTTGATAAGTTCAATGGATGATTTTGCAAGTCGGCAAGCCTCTTTTTTGCACACTCCTATTGACTTTTGGCCTGTTTTGTCCTTATAATCAAGAAAAAGATTGTATGTGAGGGGAAATAATTATGAGAACAAAATGGGCCCTTGTAGGATTAACGGTGGTTCTGTCCGCCGCACTCATGTTTTCAGGATGCGGAACAAAGCCGGCAGCCAGTGGCAACGAAGTGCTTACAATTGCTGTAGACGATACTTATCCTCCTATGGAATATAGAGATGAGAAAAATGAGCTGGTGGGCTTTGATATCGATTTTGCCAAAGCGCTCGGCGAAAAGATGGGTAAAACCATTGAATTCAAATCCATTGCATGGGACACCATTTTTGCCGGACTTGACGCCGGAAACTATGATGCCATTATCTCCTCCGTCAGTATGACACCGACCAGGCTTGAAAACTATGAGTTCACAAAGCCCTATCTGGCCAACGGACAGGTTATTGTGGTTAAGCCCGGCGACACCTCCGTTACCAAGGTTGAGGATCTCGCAGGCAAGATTGTAGGTGTTCAAATTGCGACAACCGCTGACGAAGCTTGCGCAAAGCAGCTTGAGACGATGAAGTTTGAGCTCAAGCAGTATGACGAGATTATCCAGACCTTTGAGGCGCTGAATTCCGGAAACATCGAGTGTGTGGTTGTTGACTACGCCGTAGCTATCGACTATGCCACCAAATATCCTGACAAGTATGTTATTACTTCTACCCAGCTTACCAACGAACCCATTTCCATTTGCATTAAAAAGGGAAATACCGCTCTCAGAGACGAGTTCCAGAAGGCCCTCACCGAGCTTCAGACCGAGGGTAAAATGGGCGAGCTTTCCAAGACCTGGTTCGGTGGAAAGGATTTCACCTCCAATATTGACGAGAATCTGTATTGATTCTATTGCACCGCAAGGCTGTAAACCCAAGTAACCAATGCTGTGAAATGACTATTATTTTTACAAACAAAGCATGTGTCCTGCCAGTGCAGGACACATGCGCGTTTAGCGGTTCGGCAGGGCTGACGGGTATTTCCGGGCCTTGACCGGGCGATACCATTCTGCGAGGTGTTTAAGTATGCCACAATCATTGGAACGTATTCTTTCGAGTTGGCCTATTTTAATGGAGGCGACAGGAAAAACCCTTTTCCTTACCTTTACGAGCATAATAGTAGGTGTTGTTCTTGCCCTGTTTCTTGCCTTGGGAAGGATATCGCGCATAAAGCCCATTAAGGGTTTCTGCTGGACTTACATATGGATTTTCCGGGGAACCCCCATGCTCCTGCAAATCTATTTTATTTACTTTATTGCTCCCAAGCTCTTCGACAACGCTTTTCGCATGAATGAATATTTCGCTGCCATTCTGGCTCTTGGCCTAAACTCGGCGGCTTATCTTGCAGAAATTATCAGGGCGGCGATTCAGTCCATCGACAAGGGGCAGCTGGAAGCTTCAAAAGCCCTGGGCATGCATTCCAGGCTGGCTATGATGCGTATTATCATTCCCCAGTCCATAAGGCGTATGATACCGCCGGTGGGCAATGAGTTTATCATGCTTCTTAAGGATACCTCCCTGGTGTCCGCCGTGAGCATAACCGAGCTTCTTCGTGTTACCCGGCAAATGACCAATTCAACGGGAGATCCCGTTTATTATCTTCCGGCAGTAGTTATTTATCTGTTTTTAACCACCATTTTTACCTATGTTTTTGAGAAGCTGGAGAAGAAATACTCGATTTACGAATAAGAATGGAGTATTTATACCAGGAACGGAGAAAAAAACGGCAGGGGATGACTTCAATATGATTAGAATGGAAAATATTCATAAATCCTTTGGTACTCTTCAGGTTTTAAAGGGTATCGATTTTACCGTCAGCAAGGGCGAAGTGGTATGTGTCATTGGCCCCAGCGGCTCGGGAAAATCCACTCTTTTACGATGCATTAACCACCTTGAACGCATTACCACGGGGAAAATCATTATTGATAACGAAATAATGGATGAGCGGAATGATAATAAGGATCTGGTACGCATTCCTCATAAAAAGGTTTTAAAGCTATGCTCGGAAGTGGGTATGGTTTTTCAGCGCTTTAACCTTTTTCCTCATATGACGGCGCTGCAAAATGTCATGGAAGCGCCTGTTCATGTTTTGAAGGTTCCCAAAGACAAAGCCCGTGAGGAAGCTATGGAGCTTCTTAAAAATGTCGGACTAAGTGAAAAGGCCGATGTTTATCCGTCCAGACTGTCCGGCGGACAGCAGCAGCGTGTGGCAATTGCCAGAGCTCTTGCCATGAAGCCCAAGGCCATGCTTTTTGATGAACCCACATCCGCTTTGGATCCTGAGCTTGTAGGCGAAGTTTTGGAGGTTATGAAAAAGCTTGCCCGCGAAAAGATGACGATGATTGTTGTAACCCATGAAATGGGTTTTGCCAGAGATGTGGCCGACAGGGTTATTTTTATGGACGAAGGCCGATGCATTGAGGAAGCAACACCGGAGGAAATTTTTACCAGACCGCGCCATGAACGCACCAAAGCCTTTTTGAGCCGCATTTTGTAATCAAAGAGTAACGTAAAAAAGATTTATAAGCTGCCTGTTCATGCCGATATCACCTATAGCAGATTTTATCTTGAATGGAGGCAGCACCATTGCGCTTATATAAAAAAGTCCTTGCGGCAGGACTTGCAGCCTGCCTGGCAATCGGTTGCATTTCGCCGGGATATCTCACGGCGGCGGGGGCCACGAGTGAAACCCCTGCAAGAACCTTCAGCGGAACACTTAAGGCTTCCGCGCTTCTTAGCAATATTTCCTATACCGATGTTCGCAATTCCACGTCCTTTGCAAGGGATGCCGTTTATGAAACGGGAGCTCTAGAGCTTTTGAAGGGTAGTCTCACCTCAGCCGGAACCCGGGTCTTTGGGCTTCAAAACACCTTGAGTGTGGATCAGGCCCTTGCTGCTGTTTACAATATGGTGGGCAGGGAAGCGGAGGCTCAGCAGGCGGCTCAGGCTCTGGATCTTGCCAGGGCAGCCAATGCAAGGCTATATCCCGCACCACGCATGTGGTCCGACGGCTACATTCAATTAGCCTATAATGACGGCTTAATCACTCTTCAGGATTATTATGCCGCTTTAGGCCAAACCGGGACAGGCTCGACCTTTAATCGTTCGGCTGCCGTTACCCGGGAGGATTTGGCCTATTACGCCGCTTCGGTAATGAAGCTGGTACCCGTCAATTCCCAAACCAATATCTTTAATTCCTACAGAGACTGGAATCAGTCCAATCCCCATCGTATACCCCAAATTGAAGCCCTTTTGCAAAATAAAATCATGAGCGGAGACACCAATGGCTATTTCAGGCCCAAGGCGTCCGTTACACGTGCCGAGCTGGCTCAGATTATTGTCAATGCCGAACCGGTGCTGTTCACGCTTTTAGGCTATGAGAAGTTTACAGGAACCATAGAAGATATTATATCCGGCAAGGATATGTCCAACGGCAATAACCGTGCCACAACCACCTTAAATATCCGCAGCAGCGGAGGGGATCTTCATACCCTTACAGGGACGGAGGAGCTGTCCAACGGCAAAAACGAGCAGACAGGACAAAGCAACACCCTGTTATCCTCGTCGGTGGTGCTGAAAAGTGGAAGCCTGGGACTTCTGAATACCCTCAAACCCGGCGATTTTATCCGTTATATTTCAAATGCTGCCAACGAGGTTGTATTCATTCAGGTAATACCCTCCGAGGGCACCCGATATTATCTGGGGCGTGTGGGCCAGGTGGACACGACAGGCAAGACTGTTGAGTTTTCACGGTACCTGGAGCTTCCCTACCCCGATATACGCACACTGGATTCCAAAACCCTCAATAACCTGCAGCCCACCGGTGCTGCGGATCGCTATTCGGTGAGCAATTCCGCAAGAGTCTATGACAGCGGGTCGGTAGGAGATCTCAGTACGGTTAAAGCCCGCAGCGATTATATTCTTACTGTGAAAAACGGTTTGGTGGAGAGCTTCGATCTTGTGAACGCCGCTCTCCTTGAGGATAAGGGCATGGCCACAGGCGTGGTTCGTGAGAATAATCCGTCCCTGGGCTACATGACCCTCTATTTTGCAGACGGCTCCGGCACCTCCCCCACAAGCGAGGAGAGCCTGACGGCTTTGCGCAATTTCCTTTACGGCTATGATGTTCCTGTTACCCGGGACGGCGTGGCAGTATCTGCCGAAAGCATTCTTCCCGGGGATTTCGTTTTTGTAAAGCTTGACGACGACGGTTATATTACGGGCATCAGTGCAAAGAGCTATTACAATGCTGTTGAAGGTACCCTTTACACAAAGACAGGCTCCAACATAACGGTAAAAAAGAGCGACGGAAGCTTTGTATCCTATACGGTTTCCTCAGCTGTTCCCATTTATAAGAACGGTTATGCCACCACCTTAAGCGAGGCCCATACGGGGGATTCCATCCGACTTTACATTCAAAGCATCGGCGGAAGCCTTTTTATCGGAAGTATTGATGTTGAAAAAAATCCACAGCCCATCACAGGCCTTTACAGAGGAACTCTGGAAAACTACAATACCGTATCCGATTCCTTGGTGGTTTCGGGAGTGAAGGAATTTGTTAACGGCAGATGGGAAAATGCTTCTACGGTGGGAATGGTCTCACTTACCTTTAACGGAACCTATAAGGACCGTCCGGGAAGGGTTTCCGCCGGCGGAACCGTCTATTACGCCATAAAGAAGGATGTGGACGGCAAGGATAAAATTGTTGCCGCAGCCTACAGGAGCGCTTCGGTTTATGAAACCCTTGTAAGCGACAATGTTCTTTCGGTTCAAAGCGCTTTAAAAACCGTCGCTTTTGAAAATCTTTCCGATACGGTATACTATGATGAGAACACCCTGGTTGTCAGGGATGGGCGCCTGGTAGACATGACCTCCCTGTCCAGCCTGGATCCGGTTAAGGCCTCTCTGGAAAGGGCAAGCAGCGCAAGCGGCTATATTGTGCCCGTATTGGTAAGCGAAACAGGCACGCAGATTTCGGGGCTTACCGTATACCGGGGCAGGATAAAAGCCATAACCCCGTCGAAAACAGTGACGGTGGAATCCTTTGCCCAGCTTAGCGGTATTACCTGGAACTTTACCAATACCCCTAAAACCTTTGATTTGGATATCAGCTCCACCCGCTTCCTGGCGGATGACGGAGTGACCAATGTTCAAGAGCTGAATGACACTTATCTTACGAAAACCGTTTACATCGTGGCTGACGGCACCAGGACCAGGCTCATCAGTACGGCAGGCTATGCCAATACTCCCGTACGTGGAAGAATCGGTTCGGTCACTGTGAATACATCTGAGGACGGAACAGCAACAGGAGGCGCTACAGTTACTCTTAATGAGGCCATGACCTATAGCTCGGACACCTTTGTCTGGAAAAGCAGCGCCAATATTACAGTAACCCTTCCTGAAAATGCCATAGTATTGAGAAAGGGACAGCTTGTAGAGCCCGGCGCGCTTAAGAAGGGGGATTCGGTTCGGATTCTCAATCTATCCACAGGCAACACCGGAATCATCGTGCTGTGCGACTGACAAACCTAAAAACATGAACCCTCTCAAGCATAGGAAAGAACATGACTAAAGCGGGTAACGCCCGCAATCTAATTGATAAGAAGCGCCGGTGAAGCAAGTTGTTTTATTGACTCTTATCAGCTATAAGATACGAAGGAAAGGATATGGTAGGTTAGCATGAAAACCATCTTACAAAAAATTATTGCAGCAGTGTTGCTGGTGTCTGTTATCTTCACCATGCCTGTAAAAGCTCTGGCTGCCGAAGGCTCCATGGGCTATGAAGGCGGCATTTCAACGGTAAACAGCCAAAAATCCAAGGTTGGAACCGGTGAGTATTATTATTCGGAAATGACATTTATTACTGGGGTCCCCATCTTATTGACCGGTTCCCTTACCATAAAAAAGCAGGAGAAAAGCGGAACGGTACAATCCACCTATACCTACCGGCTTACCAGCCCCGACAATAAAATTACCCTTACCCGGGTCCTTCAGCTGGACACCACCGTGGTAACCGACGCCAACGGCCAGATTACCGAGTCCACCAATGTGAGAAATCTTACCATTCCTTCCGAGACCATTATCGTTGGCAACGTGCCTTATACTCTGTCAAGCTACCAGTTTACCCGTTCCATGCTCACAGACCCCCAGCCTGCTATTAAATACAGTGCAGGGGAATTTAAAGGTACAAAGGTTTATTTGGTTAACGGCAATAATGCCGATACGGTAACGGTAACCTATACGGGTGAGATTTACTCTTATGACCAGTACTGGAGCGCCACACAAACCCAGCTGGTTAATGTCATGCTGGAGAGCAAGACCGGAAGCACAACTCCTGTAACAAATTGGGGTGGCTCTGTGAATCTCGTTCTTTCAAGCACCCGCAAGCTTCAAATGGTTTATGCTGAAAATGAGCCCGACCAAATAAGCTTTGACGGCGGCTACCGAACCGTAGGCTGGACGGAATCCACACTGGATTACACCGCCCGTTTGCCTGAATTTGATAAGAACAGCAAGCCCACCAATATTATAAAAACCTATACGGGCAGGCATACTGAAGAAACTGCCCCCCAATACGCCCGTCTGACGGTGCCGGATTTAAAGCACCTTAAGGGGCACTCCAACGAAGCGGTTATTTCCAGCCTGTTTGGCCTTGGGGTTATTCCCGGAACCGGCACGGACTATAATGCCAACAAATATGTGACACGGCGTGAATTTGTGGTTATGCTGATCAATGCCCTTAAGGATATACCGGAGGATACGGATGTCCGCAGAGCCACTACCACTACTTCTACCCGTTCCAGAACCAAAGTCGAGGAGGTTTCACCCTTCCTGGATGTGGCAATTGAGGATCCCGGCTACGCTCAAATAAAAGCGGCCTATGACAAAGGCATTGTTCAGGGGGTAGGGCGCTCCTATTTCAGACCCGATGCGTATATTACCAATGCGGAGGCCATATTTATGATTGTATCCTCCCTCGGCCTTCAGAAGCTGGCACCTTTTCCTTACGGTGCAACAGCCTTCCCTGATAATGACGCGATTCCTTCCTTTGCACGAAATGCCGCTTCGGTTGCCAGTACCCTGGGAATTTACGCAGGGGATGCCAGAGGCTATTTCAACGCAAGCAGCAGGATAACCAATAACGATTCAGCTACCTTGCTCTACAATGTTATCCGGTACATGGGCGACGAGCTTTTAAAGGATTACAGAGACAGAATGCTTCTCTATTAAACAGAAAAATCATTTTGCCTCTTCTTCCTCCTATGGCCTTGATTTGTAATTTGAAAGGCGAGGGCCTTGCTCCAGCGCTTAATTAAGTTAAATTTATGAATCAAAGTTCTATGAGAAAAGTCTTGCTTAATGCGAATTAATGCGCATCTTCAGAGTAAAGGCAAAAGGGAACCTGAGAACGAAAAACCGGGAACGGGCGTATAAGCCGGAAAGGAAACAAGGAATGAAACGGTTTAAGGCAATAACAGGCCTGGCACTGGCCTTTATAATGTTTTTCAGTGGAATGACAGGCTCTTTTGCAGTGAATTACGGCGATTATTTGGACACCATGATGAAATTCTACAGTGAGCAATATTATAAGGCCATTCCGGAGGAAGTTTTTCTTAAAGGGGCTTTAAGGGGAATGCTCAATGAGCTGGATCCTTACTCCGAATTTTACGATAAGGAAGAGTACCTGGCCCTTTCCAACTCTATGGGCGGTAATTTCTCAGGCATCGGGGCGGTATTGGAGCCCCATGAGGACGGTATCCGTATTGTGGATGTTTATGAGAATTCACCGGCAGAAAAGGCGGGAGTTCAGGATGGAGATATTATCCTTAAAATAGAAGATAAGGCAACAAAAGGGATGACTGCCGAGCTAGCCGCATCCCTCATTCGGGGAGAAGAGGGCACAGGCGTTACTCTCACCATTTACCGTCAGGGCGCGTACAAGGTTATTCCAATAAAGAGAGGCAGCGTGATTGTCAATCCTGTTCAATACCGGATTGAGGAGAACTTTGCCTACATTCGCATTGACAGCTTTAATAACTATACGGCGCAGTATTTTGAAGAAGCTATGGACAAGGTTGATGAAAAAGGCCTTAAGCGCATTATGCTGGATTTGAGAGGCAATCCCGGAGGCTATGTGCCCCAGGCTGTTGCGGTAGCGTCCCGCCTCATGCAGCCCGGCATTGTAAGCACCCTTCGCTTCCGTTCACAAAATAATGCGGATTACCAATACGTGAATTATGATAAAAATCCTACCTATATACTGGCCATACTGACAGATGAAAACACCGCGAGCGCCTCTGAAATCCTCACCGGTGCATTGGAGGACGTGGGAATCGGTGTTGTCATTGGGGGCGAAACTTATGGTAAGGGTGTGGTTCAGTCCTTTTTCCCAGTTCTCACGCCTGAGGCCTATGAACGTTATTTTGGAAGCTATGTGGGGGATGTTAAGAATAAGCCCAATACGCTTTTGAATTATGCCCTTTTAGCACCGGATGCAGATCTTCTGGGAGTTGCTAAAATTACGTCCGCCTTTTACATTACGCCCAAGGGCAGAACCATTGACGGCGAGGGCTTAAAGCCAAGGTATGAAACCGAACCGAAAACCCTTGTCAATGGTATGGATTTATCTGCCGTAGATTTTTTATACGGACCGGACAGCGATCTTCAGAGCTACAGTCCCGAGGTTTACGCTGCCGAGCAAATTCTTAAGGCTGCAGGGTATCTTGACGAGGCGCCAAATAAATTGTTTGACCAGGCCACGTTCAATGCCGTAAAATCCTATCAGGGGGCAAAAGGACTTCCGGTTACCGGAAAGCTTGATAAGGATACCCGGAAATCCCTGAATGAAACCCTCAATAGCCTCAGAAATGCCAATGATCCGCCGTATAAGGAAGCCCTTAGCCTGTTTGGGCTTTTGAAATAAGGCTCGGTCTCAAAGGGTGCATCATTGGAGCGTCTACAAAGGAGAAAGTCCATAGCCCATGAAGGACGGAAAAAAGCCAAGACCCATAAGATCCTTTTTTATAAAGCTTATTAGTTTTCTCTTATTCCTGCTTCTCA